>JBEBCR010000239.1:0-3228 GCA_041157565.1 Planctomycetota bacterium
GCGCGCTCCAAGACCCGCGCCACGACCTCGTCGGTCGGCGCGACGCCGCGCTTCTCGAGGAAGTAGGTCACGTTCGAGCGGCCGCTCATCGGCCCGACCCCGATGACCTGCTCCAAGCCCACGAGGTCGGCCGGGACGCCCGAGTAGACCCGGTTGGCGAGCCACACGTCGCCCTTCTTGAAGGCCTTGATGACCGCCGAGGCGTGCACGCCGGTGCCCGTCTCGAAGGCGTCCTTGCCGAACACGGGGTAGTTGTGGCCGACCTCGACGCCCGTCGCCTTGGCGGCGAGCTTCACGTAGTCGCCCAGCATCGTCAGGTCGTTGTCGATCAGGCCGAGGAGCCGCAGGTTGACCAGCAACAGGTCCATCTCGGTGTTGCCCGCGCGCTCGCCGATGCCCAACGCCGTGGCGTGCACCCGCGTGGCTCCCGCCTCGAGGGCCGCCAGCGCGTTGACGAGGCCCATGCCGCGGTCGCGGTGGCCGTGCCAGTCGACGCCCACGGCCGGGTTCAGCTCCTTGGCGATGCCGGCGACGTAGGACACGAGCCGCTTCACGCCGTTGGGCGTGGCGTGGCCGCAGGTGTCGCACACGCACACGCGCTTGGCGCCGGCTTCGATGGCCGTTTGGTACAGCGCGCGCACCTGCTCGGGCGTGGCGCGCGTCGTGTCCTCGGTCACGAACATGCACGGCAGGCCGTTCTTGGTGGCGAAGGACACGGCGTCCTTGACGAGGCCCAGCATGCGCGAGAAGTCCCAGTCCTCGGCGTACTGGCGGATCGGCGACGAACCGATGAAGGCGCACACCTCGATGGGCACGCCGGTGCGCTGCACCATGTCGACCACCGGTTCGATGTCGGACACCACCGTGCGGCAGGCGACGTTCGGGCGGATCTTGAGCCGCAGCATCTCCTTGGAGAGCCGCTCGATGTGCTCGCGGGCGCGCGGTCCGGCGCCAGGCAGGCCCACGTTGGCCGTGTGGATCCCCAGCCGATCCATCAGGTGCACGAGCGCCAGCTTGTCGTCGAGGTCGGGATCGAGGACCGAGGGCGACTGGAGGCCGTCCCGCAGGGTCTCGTCGTCGAACTGGATCGCTGCGGAGGCCTTCCAATCCGGGGTGTTCCAATCGTGGATCAGCGCGTCGCGGTCGGTGTTCATGGCGAGTCTCGCGGGGTGGGATCGACTGCGGATGGTAGCACGCGCCCGCGCCGTCCCGGGCGTCCGGCCCCGCGATCGGGCGCGCGCTCGGCCGCGCGAGCGAGCGCGACCGCCAAGCGCCTTGCCGGGAACTTGCCGAGGTCGCCCCGCCCCGACGCGTGAGTCGGGAGGTGGAGTTCCGTATATCTAGGACCATCCACCATGCCGTTCGCCCGTGTCATGAAGTTCGGCGGCGCCGCCCTGTGCGACGGCCCCGCCATCCAACGCGCCTGCCAGATCATCCAGACCCGCGGCGGAGCCAGGCCGCTCGTCGTCGTCAGCGCCCACCAAGGCGTGACCGACATGCTCGACACCATCGCCCGCTCGGCGGCCGAGGGCCACGTCGAGGGCGACCGGGTGCGCATCCGCCACCGCTCGATCCTGCACCAGCTCGGCCTCGATCCAGAGCTGTTGGACCGCTACTTCCTCGAGCTGTACGCGGTCCTCGAGGATGTGCGCCGCCGCGGGCGCCTCGCGCCCGGCGAGCTCGACCACATCCTCGCCATGGGCGAGCGCATGAGCGCGCGCGTCGTCGCGCACGCCTTGAAGGCCGCCGGTCTGCGCGCCACCCCGATCGACGCCTACGACGTCGGACTCGTCACCGACAGCAACTTCGGCGACGCCCGCCCCCTGCTCGGCCAGGCGGACAAGATCCGCGCCGCGCTCGAGCAAGTCGTCGGCGTGCCGGTCGTCACCGGCTTCCTCGCGCGCGACGCGCGCGGCAACCTGACGACGATGGGTCGCAACGGCTCCGACCTCACGGCCGCCTTGCTGGCCGAGGCGGTGGGAGCCGCCGAGCTGCAGTTGTGGAAGACGGTGTCGGGCATGATGACAGCCGACCCCGAGCTGGCGCCCGAAGCTCGCACCGTCGAACGCCTCGGGCTCGCCGAGGCGGCCGAATACGCCTTCCATGGCGCCGAGGTCGTCCACGGCGCGGCGTTGGCGCCCGTCCAACGCGCCAACGTCAGCGTCCGCATCCTCGACGCGCGCACGCCTTCGGCCGGCGGCACCGTGCTCGAGGCCACCTCGCGTCCCGTCGGGGCGGTGGGCCTCGCCGCGCGTCGACGCCTGCTGCGACTCGAAGTCGCCATCGGCCCGCTCGAGCCGCGCGGCGCCTGCCTCGCCGACTTGTTCGCGCTCATGGCGCACCACCAGGTCGAGCCCGGCCTCGTGTCCACGGCGGGGGACCGCGCCGTGGTGCACGTGGCGCCTTGCGCCGGCCTCGAGGCGCTGGTCGCCGCGCTCGGACGTCGCGCGCGCATCGAACGCGACTTGTCGTTGATCGCCGTGGTGGGACGCGACCTCGGCGGCGATGGCGCGCTCGCCGCGCGCGCCATGGCGGCTCTCTCCGCGGCCGGAGTGGCCGTGCACGAGGCCTGCATCGGCGCGCGCGTGTCGAGCCAGGCCTTCGTCGTGGCCGAAGCGCAGCTCGAGCGCGCGGCCGGGGCCTTGCACGCCGAACTGTTCCCTGCCGCGAGCACACGCCCGCCCTCCGCGCCCCCTTCCGCGCGGCCCGTCCACGCATGAGCCACGCGCCGGGTCGCCTGCACCACGCGCGACGCTGGCTGTGGATCGGCGCGGCCATCGTCGCCGCGCTGCTCGTGCTCAGGGCCTTCGTGGCCGACGTGCGCCGCGTCGAATCCGGCTCGATGGAACCGACGCTGCGCACGGGCGAGTGGGTGCTCGTGCTGCTCGACGGCGCGCCGCCGCGCGCGGGCGAGCTGGTGGTGGCGCGCGAGGCCGAGTCCGGGCGGCCGGTGGTCAAGCGCGTGGCAGGCCTGCCGGGGGAGACCGTGCGCCTGTCGTCCGGCGACATCTACGTCGACGGCGCCCCGCGGCGCGGCAGCGAAGCCGACGAGATCTGGATCGAGGTGGCCGACAGCGAACGCGAACCCGTCTCCGCGGCGTGGAGCGTGCCTTCCGGCTGGACGCCGCTCGCGCGCGGCTTGCGCGGCGACGCCGGCTGCGGGCCGCTGCGACTGGATGCGGTCGACGATGGTTGGACCCGGCCCGAGCGCGTGCGAGGTCCGCACGA
>JBEBCR010000240.1:0-3393 GCA_041157565.1 Planctomycetota bacterium
CGGCGCACCGCCTCGGCGAAGTCGCCGACGCCTTCCTCGCGCTGCAGGTGCCGGATGTGCGAGACGAGCATGATGCCGTTGCGCGCCGCGACGCCGAAGACGGTGATGAACCCGATCAGCGAGGCGACCGAGAGGACGCCGCCGGCGAGGTGCACGCCAGCCACGCCACCGATCAAGGCCAAGGGCAGGTTCAAGAGCACGAGCAGCGCGTCGCGCGTCGAGCGGAAGGCCATGTGCAGCAGCGCTCCGATGGCGACGACGATGCCGAGCCCAAGCACCACGAGGAGCCGGGTGGTGGCCTCGGCGCTCTCGAACTGGCCGCCGTACTCGACGTGGTATCCGGTCGGCAGTTCGAGCGCGCCCGCGAGCCGCCCGCGGATGTCCTCGACCACGCCGCGCACGTCGCGCCCGGCGACGTTGCACATGACGACGATCTTGCGCTGCGCGTTCTCGCGACTGATGAAGTTCGGCGCGCGATCCTCGGCGATGCGCGCCAGCAGTCGCAACGGAACCAGGGCGCCTGCGGGGGTCTCCACCAGCGCCGAGCCGACCTTGTCGGCCGAATTCGCCGCGACGTCGCCCACGCGCACGACCAGGTCGCGCGAGACGAGTCCTTCGTAGACCTCGCCCGCCTCCTCGCCGCGCGTCGCAAGGGCGAGCGCGCGGGCCGCGTCGGCCACGCGCACGCCGTGGCGCGCCAACGCCTCGCGGTCGAACTCGACGCGCAAGGTGGGCACCAGCGCTTGCTGCTCGACGGACAAGTCGACGAGGCCTGGGATGCCTTCCATGGCGGCTTCGGCGCGCGCGCCGAGCTCGCGCAACTTGGCAAGGTCGTCGCCGAAGATCTTGACGGCGATGCTGGCGCGCGTGCCCGACAGCATGTGGTCGATGCGGTGGCTCAAGGGTTGGCCGAAGGTGGCTTGCAGCCCGGGGATGGTCGCGAGGTCGTCGCGCAGTGCCGCCAACAGCTCGTCCTTGCCGCGTCGACTCGCGCCGAGCCGCGTGGGCGCGTCCATGTCGAGCGTCAAGTCGATCTCGCTGGCTTCGACGCCCATGATGTGCTCGTCCTCGGCGGCACGTCCGGTGCGGCGGCCGATGGCGACGATCTCGGGATGGCGCATCAACGCCTCCTCGGCCAGTCGCGCCAACTGGTCGCTCTGCTCCAGCGACGTGCCCGGCACGGTCACGAGCTCGACCACCAACGCGCCTTCGTTGAACTCGGGCAGGAAGTTGCGGCCCATGGTGGCGAGCGCGAAGCCGCCGCCGACGAGCAGGAGGATTCCACCCGCGGCCAGGCGCAGCGGCCGGCGCAGCGCCCAATCGAGCGCCGGCGCGTAGCCCGCCTTGAGCCAGCGCACGAGGCGCGGCTCGCCGCCATCGCGCACCGTGCGGCTCGCGGGCAGGAAGAGCGAGCACAGAACGGGCGTCACGGTCAGCGCCGTCAGGAGCGAGGCGCCCAGCGCGACCACGAACGCAGTTCCCAGCGGCTGCAGCAGTCGGCCTTCGACTCCCGACAGGACGAAGATGGGCGTGAACACCAGCACGATCAGGAACGTCGCCAGCACGATGGACGAGCGCACCTCGAGGGAGGCGCGGTGCACGACGGAGAGGACCCCGCGACGCGCGCCGTGTGGCAGGCGGTGGTTCTCGCGCAGGCGCCGCACGACGTTCTCCACGTCGATGATGGCGTCGTCGACGAGCACGCCGATGGCGATCGCCATGCCGCCGAGCGTCATCGTGTTGATCGTCCCGCCCATCGTCGACAGCGCCAGCACCGCCGCCAGCAAGGAGATCGGCAGCGCCACGAGGGTGACGAGGCTGGCGCGCAGGCTGGCGAGGAAGGCCACGACCACCAGCACGACGACCAAGGCGCCCTCGAGGAGCGACATGCTCGTGTTGCGCACCGAAGCCTCGATGAAGTCGGCTTGGCGGAAGAGGTCCTTGTTGATGTGCATCCCGGCCGGCAGCGTGGCCTGGATCTCGTCGAGGGCCTGGTCGAGGCGACGGGTCAGCTCGAGCGTGTTGACGCCTGGCTGCTTCTGCACGGCGACGATGACGCCGGGCTCGATGATCGGCGCCCCATCCGCGGCGCGGCGCGAGGCCGAGGCGAGTCCGCGCTTGAAGGCCGCGCCGACCTCGACCACGCCGAGGTCCGAGACGAGGATCGGCACTCCGCCCCGCGTGGCGACGACGGTGCGCGCGAGGTCGGCGACGCCGCGCGCGCGGCCGATGCCTTCGACGATGGCCTCCTCCGGCCCGTCGACCAGCACGCCGGCCGACACGTTCTCGTTGGATTCGCGCAGCGCCGTGGCCACCGCCGCGGGCGACAAGCCGAACGACCGGAGTCGCTCGGGCGACAGGACGACCTGGTATTGTCTGGTGTCGCCGCCGATGGGCGTCGCCTGGGACACGCCCGGGATCGACAAGAGGCGCCGGCGGATGCGCGTCTCCGCCACCGTGCGCAGCTCGATCGCGTCGTGGTCGGGCGAGGTCAACGACAGGAACAGGACCTCGCCCATGATCGACGACGCCGGCGCGATCCGCGGCGCCTCCACCTGGTCGGGCAAGGCGCCAACCACCGCGCCGAGGCGCTCGCCCACGGCTTGGCGCGCGCGCTGGATGTCGGTCCCCCACTCGAACTCGACCCACACGACGGCGATGCCGACCGCGGTGCCCGAGCGCACGCGCCGCACGTCGGGCGCGCCGTTCACCGCCGATTCGATCGGGAAGGTGACTTGCGCCTCCATCTCGGCCGGGGACATGCCGTGCCCCTCGACCACCACTGTCACCGTCGGCGCGGTGAGGTCGGGAAACACGTCGAGCGGCATGCGCGCGGCCACGAAGGCCCCGACGCCCATCAAGAGCGCCGCGAGGAGCAGCACGAGGCCGCGGTGGCCCAGCGACCAGCGCAGGAGGAAGTCGACCATGGCAAGCCCCCTCAGTGCGCGTGGCCGTGGCCGAAGGACGCGGGCGCCAACGCGGCGAGCTTCACGAGGTGCGCACCGCGCGTCGCCACGCGCTCCCCGGCGCGCAGCCCCTCCTTGACCTCGATCCAATCGCCGTCCTGGGCGCCGAGCGACAGCTCGCGCTTCTGGAACAGCTCGCCTTCGAGCATGACGTACGCCGTGGCGAAGCCTTGGTCCATGACGATCGCCTCGCGTGGCACGACCACCGCCGCGGACGTCGAACCGGTGGCGACTTGCAGGCGCGCCTGCATCCCGGGGCGCACCGCGCCTGCGGCGTTGTCCAATTCGTAGCGCACGAGCACCGTCCGCGTGGCGGCGTCCACTTCGGCTCCGAGGCGCGCAGGACCTCCGCCCGGCCCGCGCAGCGCGAGTCGCAGCCCGGGCAAGGCGGCGAACTCGGCGGTCGCCTCCGCCGCGCCGGCGACGA
>JBEBCR010000241.1:0-7288 GCA_041157565.1 Planctomycetota bacterium
CGCGCGCGAGCCAATGTTCGGCGAGCACCGCGTGCGCATGGCGCCGCGTGGGATCGGTTTCACCCTCAGCCACGGCCCACAGGTGCGCGAGGCCCGTGTAGAGCACCTCCTTGGTGGTCGCGTCGTCGGCGAGGGCGCGTGCCGTCAAGCGAGCGATCGCCTCGTCTCGCCGCTCGGGATGGTGTTGGAAGCTGTCCCAAAAGTACGCCACTGCGTCGTCCATGACGGGGCTCGCATGGTCGGTCGGAGCTTGGAAGGACAACGTCAGCAGGCAAGCGCCGGCGAACACGCTCGAGCCGAGCACTGTGGCGAGGCTCATTGGTTGGCCTCCACACCGCGCAAGCCTTCGATGCGCCACGCGCAATCGACCGCGGCCGCACCCATGAAGCCCGAGGTGTCGAGGATCGTCAGCATGCGCATGTCCGACCACTCGGGCGCCGCCGGGACTTGCTTGCCGCCGTTCTGGAATGGATCGGGCCGCGCGTCCTTGGCCGCCAAGAGGAAGTCGGCCATGCCGGTGGTCGCTTGGATCGACGGGAAGGACCACACGATCCCCTGTCCGTCGGTCATGCAGACCCACAGGCGTTGCTTGGCCGCGACCGAGAGGCGCAGATGGATCGCATCGAGGCGTGCGCAAGCCTCGGGTGCTAGTTCGAAGGCGACGCCAGCCGCTTGTCCCCGATGGCGGTGGTAGGTCACGGCCATCGCGACACCGTCGTCGACCGGCGCCACGACGACGCCGTCGCGGATGGGGTGCCAACCCTTGTCGGTTGTCGCCGTCCGAGGCGAGAACGCCCAGCCGCGCTGCGCGGGACTCGGTTCCTTGGCGGCCGGCGCGTCGGGCACGGCGGTGCAAGGCTCGGTCTGTGCTTGCGTGGAGTGATGGGCAGGCTGCGTGCAAGCAGCGAGCAGCATCAGCGGGAGGAGGGTCGGAACGTTGTTGGATCGGGTAGTGCGTCGCATCGAGTGTGTCTCGCGAAGGGGTGCCGGAACCGACCGTGACACGCTTCCACGGCCGTCATGTCCCACATTCTTCGCCGCGAAGCTCGAGTGCCCAGTGCCGTTCGTCATGGACGGACCCATGACTTTCGGCAGGGGTGGCGCGCGCGATGCTTGCAGTAGAGTTGGACCGCGATGAAGTTCCGAAACGCGGAGTGGCAGGGCTTCGTGCCCGGGCTCGGGGCCATCGCGGTGGTAGGCGCCCCCGTGTTGTGGGTCGCGGCGCGCGCCGACAGTCCCTTCACCACGCTGCGCGTGTGGTCCTTCCTCGCGACCATCGCCGCGTCCACGGTCGTCTTCGTGGCCTTGGCCGTGCGTGCACCATCCGAGCGCGCCTCGCACCTGTTGGTCGCCGTGCAATCGGTGCTGGGCCTGGCCGCCAACTGGCTGATTCCGATGGTCTTGCCGGGCGTTGCCTTGACCGGGATCCTGCTGGCCGTGGCCGCTGGTGCCTTTGCGCGCTGGCCGCGGCGCGCGGCGCTGGCCTGCATCGCGGCGCAAACCGTGCTGCTGTTGGCCATCTACGCCCTCGCGCATGGGTGGGCCGTGGGCATCGCCGTCCTAGCGGCGAGCGGCTACGGACTCATGCAGGTCGTGCTCGAATCGAATTGGCGCCATGTGCTGCTGGAGCGCGCGCGCAGCATCGAGCTCGAAGCGGCGATGCGGGACTTGCGTTCGACGCAGGCGATGTTGGCCGAGACGGCAAGAGCCGACCAGCGCTCCGAGATCGCGGGAGATCTGCACGATGCCGTCGGACACCAGCTCGTGGCCTTGGGTTTGCAACTAGATGCGGCAATCGACGATCCACCAGCGCAAGCACGGGCTCGCATCGCGGAGTCGCGCGAGTTGGTGCGCGAGGCGCTGGCCAGCGTGCGCGCGACCGTGGCTGGCTTGCACGACCGCGACGCGGTCGACCTGGCCATGGCGCTGCGCAGCCTTGCGACGGAAGGGCCCGGCCCGCGCGTCGAGGTGCAGATCGACGCGGCGGCGCCCTGCATGTCGCTGGATCTCGCGGAGACGCTGCTGCGGTGCGCGCAAGAGGCCTTGACGAACGCGCGCAAGCACGCCGGGGCAAGCCGAGTGGACATCGAGCTTCGATCCGACCGCATCGTCATCCGCGACGACGGGCGTGGACTCGGCGCGTCTCCCGCGGGGTTCGGCTTGCAAAGCATGAGTGCACGTTGCGCGGCCCGCGGTTGCCGGTTCCGGATCGACAGTTCGACTCGGGGCACGACCGTCGAGATCAGCTGGGACGCCGGAGGCCCGGCATGAGCGCGGCGCCCATCCGGGTCGCCATCGTCGACGACCATCAACTCGTGCGCGAAGGCTTGGCGGCCTTGGTGGGTTCGATGTCCGGCATCGACGTGGTCGGCGAAGCAGGCGATGGCATGGCGGGGGTAGCCCTGATCCGCGCCGTGGAGCCGGACGTGGCCCTGGTCGACTTGAGCATGCCGCTCCTGGATGGCTTGGGCGTGCTGTCTCGACTGCGCGAAGCCGGTATCGCGTCCAAGATCATCGTGGTCACGACGTTCGACGACGAGCAAGCCATGCTCAAGGCCACCGCGCTTGGTGCCCACGGTTTCCTGCTCAAGGACTTGGGGCGTGGCGACCTCGAGTCGGCGATCCGCGCCGTGCATGCCGGCGAGCGCGTCTTTCGGCCGACGATCACCAGCACCATCCGCAACGTGGTGCGGCTGCGGCGCCGGGATGCCGACCGCGCCACCGTCATTCCGGCCCTGACCGGCCGCGAGCTCGACGTCTTGCGCCTCTTGGCGGGAGGCCTAGGCAACAAGCAGATCGCCTATGCGTTGCACCTCAGCGAGGGCACCGTGAAGAACCATGTCTCGACCATCCTCGACAAGTTGCAGGCAACCGACCGCACACGTGCGGTCTTGAAGGCGATCGAGCGCGGCTTGGTCTAGGCCGAGGCCGATGCGGGGTGCAGCGGTGCTTCGGCCGGGTGCCGTCCTGGGCGCAAGCCCGACGGTGCCGCCGATGCAGGAGCTCGGCCTCTTGCGCGCCAGGCCATCGCTCGCGGTAGCGCTGCTCGATACGTCAAGGAATCCAGACAACCTCGACGCCGTTGGTGAGGTTGAAGGTGCTAGTGGTGCAGAACGAGGCGGAGTTCCTGTACCAGACCTGGTAGGTGCGGGTTCCCGGCATCGCGACCAGGCCCCTGCTCGAGAGCGAAGGTTGGCCGGGATTCGGATAGGTCGAGGATCCCGCGTTGTTCGTCGTGGTCCCGAGGCGCACGACCGATCCGCCGGCGCAACGCAGGCCGTCGCCGAACACCATGCCGGCGCCACCCGACACGCGCTGGGTGCCTTGGAAGTACAGCGCCGAGCTGTTGGGCATGCCGCTGCCCGCCAAGACCACCGTGTCGGACGCGAGACTCGCGCGGCCGCAGCCACCAAGCGTCCCGGCGACGCCCAGCGAGTTCAGGCAGCCAGCGTCAGCACCGACGCTCGAGGCGTTGCCGCAAGGACAGGCGGTCCCGAGTCCATCGCCATGGCAGAAACTGGCGAAGTTCCCGCAGGGATCGCAGGCCGGCGTGGGGGCCGTGGCTGGCGCGAAGAAGCGCGTCCAGATGAGCTCCGCCGCGCCGGGTTGGTACAGGTGCCCCGTGCCCTGCACTTCCGTGAACCACACGGGCGCGTCTCCGACGTACCGGGTGGTGATGTAGGTGCGCGTCAGCCCGTAGGTCAGGTCCTCGGACTGCGTCGATGCAAACAGCGCGTGGTCGTGGCTGGTCCAGAACGCTAGTTGCTCCTGGTCCTGCTGGTCGCGCGGTCGCGCATTGGCCCCGACTCCGGTGACGAAGGTTTCGTTGCTCCCGCGCCAGATCCATGCGGCGATGGGCAGCGCGGGCGACAGTTGCGTCTCGCTGCCGCCGTACGCCGTGATCCAACCGCCGGAGACCGGCGCGATGGCCGCGAGCTCGTCGGGATGCACGGCCGCGAAGCTGTTCGTCATCATCGCGCCGTTGGAGAAGCCGGTCATCGTCGTGCGGCACGGATCGGTGCCATGGTCCTGTTGGATGCGCGCGACGAGGGCGGAGAGGAACGAGATGTCGTTGGGCGCCGCGCCGCTGAAGTCCCAGCTGTTCCATGCGTACTTGCCGTTCGTGCCCACCGGGTTGCCACCCGTCGGGTACGCGACCACGCAGCCATGCAGGTCGCTGACGGCGTCCCAGCCGGATGTGGCCTTGAAGTCCGCGCCCGAGGAGACGGATGGATGCAGCGCCACCACCAGAGGCAGGCGTTGGCCTGGCGAGAATCCAGGCGGCAGGCGAACGATGTAGGAACGCGTCATGCCCTCGTGCTGGAGCGTGGAGCTGACATCGACTTGCGCGGTGGAGCTGGCGGCGATCGCGCAGAGGCAGATTGCTGCACGGAACCCGTGGCGTGTCTTGTGCATGGGTGCGAGATCGTCCCTTCGGGCGCGCTGGTCCTTGGGCGCTGGCGACTTGCCACGCGCGATGCCTGTGCAAAGGAGCCTATCACGGATCCACGTTCCGTGGCGCATGCGCACGCTGCACGCGGAAGCTTGCATTCGTCCGCTTGGTTGCCGAATCCGTGCGAACCCCAGCAAGGATGCAAGAGCGATCCAACCTGCGACCAGTGGCCGCCACTTTCGCGTCCACGAGCCTTGGTTGTATGTTGGCGCATCGGCCGGTCGGCCGATGCTTGAAGCAGCGCACACGAGTTTCGTCCACGGCGATTGTCCGCTTCCTCGCCTTCGCGGCGATGGCCTGGTTTGGTTGGTGGTACTTGCTGCCCGAGCCTATTCCGCAGGTGCGTGAGTCGCCCTTCGAACCGCCCCGACAAGCAGCTTCGCGCAGTGCGTTGGCCGAGCCCTCTGCTGCAGACTTGCGTCAAGGTGTCCGGAATCCCGAAGGGCCGGCAATGGGCGTGCTTGGCCCGCGCGTGGCGCAGTGCAAGATCCGCGTGCTCGCGCGAGAGACCGGCGCAGCGCAAAGCGGAGTGCGGACGACCGTTTGGACGGACAAGGGCCGCACCCAGCTCGGCGACGCTGCGGGTGCACACACCGACACGCATGGCCGATCGAGCTTCGAGGTCCCCGCGGATCGGGAGTTGATCGTGATCGCGCATGGCGATCAGGCCCTGATCGGTGGCGGGCATGCCGACGTATCTCCCTTGCAGGCGGGAGAGACGCGCACGGTCGTCGTCCACGTCTCGACGCAGCCCGACTTGCGCGTCAGCGGCGTGGTGCTCGCCAGCGACACCCGCGAACCTGTGGTTGGTGCGCGTGTGCGCGCGCGTCCGAGGGCGACTGGTGGGGAAGCGAGCGAGACGCGCACGTCCACCGATGGTGGCTTCGAGTTGGACCTGCGGTCCTACTCGGTCGACTTGCTGCGCATCGAGCATCCTGGCTACGGCCTTGCTTGCATCGACGTGGGGGCGTTGGCTGCTTCGGGGCGCCGCCGGGTCGAGATCCTGCTTGAGCCGGCGGCCTCGTTGGCCGTGCAATTGGATGCGTTTGCCCCGCCGAACGTGGAGATCGCGGTCGAGGCCGTGATCATGGACCTGCTGCAGCCCCGCGGCACGCCGGTCGGCGGCGAACAAACGGTGGCTTGGTCCGTCGCGGGTCAGCCAGACTCGCGGGCCACGTTGCAGCCGCTGCCGCCCGGCGTTCCCCTGCGTGTGGTGGCGCGCGTCGGCGATACGGTCGTCTGGCGTGCCCGTGAGGCGCTGGTGCTTTTCTCCGGAGAGGTGCGCGAGCTCGCCATCGCGACAACCACTGGTCCCGTGCTGCGAGGACGAGTCGTGGAGTCCGATGGCACGCTCGCCAAGGGCGTCGTCATGTGCTTGCGGCCGGCGCCACTCCTTGTGCCCGTGTTCGCCGACGCGAGGGACGGCACGACAAGAGAACTTGTCACCACCGATGCGCGTGGCGAGTTCGCCTTCGCCAATGTTCCTCCGGGACGCTGGCTCGTGGGGCCGGCGCCCATCGGACCGTCGGCCGCCAATCCGCGCACCGATCCGGCGCCGGTGCTCCTGCCTGTGGAGATCGGCGCGGGAACGGTCGTCCAATTGGACGACATCGTCTTGCAGCGCGGGCTGCATGCGACTGGTCGCGTCGTGCGCCCTGACGGCGTACCCGTCGCGCGCGCCTCCATCGAAGGGTTCTGCGAGTCGCCCGCGGGCGCGCAGCACGCCGTATCGGATGAAGCAGGAGCCTTCGTGCTGGGGCCGCTCGCCGAAGGCGCGTGGACCTTGCGAGCGCGAGCCTTCGGGCAGGCGCAAGGCGAAGCCATCGTGGCGAGACCCGGGGCGCGCGACATCGTGCTCCAGCTGCGCCAAGAGCGGCGCATCGAGCTGGTCGTCTTCCGCGTCGACGGCTCTCCGGCTGCTGGCGCACGGGTCACCATCATGCGCGCCGATGGACGCGGCGAGGCGTCGACCTTGGAGCTGGGACCCGATGGGACGACGGTGATTGCTGGCTTGCCCGCTGCGTCGCACAACCTCGTCGTCATGACGACTGACGGGCAAGTCGGCGGCGGGCAAATCGGCGTCGTACGGACGGTCGAAGCGGCCGCCGATGCAGCGTCCAAGGTGTCCCTGCAACTCGAGTTGGCCGCCGTGGCGAAGGTGCGCTATTCGGGGCCAGGGCCTGGGGCGACTTTGCTTGCCGTGCACGATGGCGTGCTCTTGCGCGCCATGTCGCTTGCGCCTGGACAGGTCGTCGACATCGGCGGACCAGCAGGCGACCTGGAGCTGATCATGCAGGCCCAAGGCGGAGAGTCTTCGCGCACCAAAGTCCGGCTCGTGCTGGGCCAGCCATCCGAGCACGTCTACGACGACGGCTGGCGCTGAACGCCGGCGGTGACGCGCGTCACTCCTTGCGCAAGAAATCGACGAGATCCGCTTCCAGCTGCGCCAGGCCGTATTCCGGCACGACGAGGCACTTGTAGACCATCTTCGACAGCGCCTCGGGCGTGTTCGGGTTCATCTCGCGCGGCGGCGGGTACGAGAGGAAGTACGAGAGGCTGAGGCGCTCGACTTCGCCGCCCTGCTCGCGGCCGGCGTACTGCCACGGGACCTCGTCGAACGGCAAGACGCCGGTGAGGATCTCGTAGAGCATCACGCCGATGCCCATCACGTCCGCCTTGCTGTCGCGCAGGAGCAGCGGGTTGTAGTGCGGGGTCGTGGTCGTCACGCCGCGCTCGTCGAGGCGCAGCGCCGGGTCGATCAGCACGACGCTGCCCGAGGGCTTGACGATGATGTTCTCCGGCTTGAGGTCGCCGTGGTAGGCGAGCTGGCCCGAC
>JBEBCR010000242.1:0-9050 GCA_041157565.1 Planctomycetota bacterium
AGGCCGCCGGAGCTCCTTCATCCGAACCACATGGGACGCGGTCCGATGCGCGAGCCGGCCACCAGTTGACTCAGGGAAGCACGTTCACCTTCATCCAGTCTTGCGACAAGCGACGGGGCGAAGAGATCAACCCTTGCACCGCGAAGCTGGTGCCCACGAGAGACGGCAGATTGGCGATGGGCAAGTCGAAGATGGCGACTCCCGAACTGTTCGCCACGCTCGTTTGCGCGATGACGGTCGACGACCGTTCCAGGCGCAGAACGCCTGCATTGCCGAGGAATACGGGATTGACACTGGTGCGGGGCGCGCGCAGCAGGCGCACCTGAGTGCCCGATGTGGCCATCGCCTGGACCCTCAACATGGCGCCGACTTCCGGCATTCCAGCGCCCTGTAGATCCATGGGACGCGTCGCGCAGATGCTGATCGTCGTCTGCGCTGTGTAGCTGTTGCCTGTCGTGCAGATGAACTGCGGTCCCGCCTGCCAGCCGTCGAAGGCGTTGAAGGACCCAGGCAAGGTCAGGGTGCCGGCGGTGCTCCAGTTGCCGTTGCTCGACTTGCGGTACACGTGCACGTCGGGTCGAGTGGAACTCACGTTGACCAGGTGGAGGCCCATCGCCAAGGCCTTGCCGCCTTCCAGGAACGCGACTTGGATTGGATGCGCCACGTCGCCCGCGGGAGACGCCACCGACGTGTCGAACGCGGAAGACCAGATGTCGCCATCCGACGTGGGGCGCTGGTAGGCCGCCAAGCGGGAAGTGCCCTCGGGATTGGTGCTGGAAAGGCAGATGGCGAGGGACAGTCCGGACGGATCCATGGCGAGGCAAACCACGTTGAATCCCGCGAAAGCAGGAATGTAGGTCCTGAGGATGGCGGCGCCGTCGAACCGCTCGATTGCGATGCGGCCATCGGACTTGAGGTAGGCCCAGCAGCCGAGGTCGTCGGAAGCGGACAAGCCCCGCGGATGGCCCGCTCCCAAGCCGGTGGTGTCCCACGTCGAAGCCAGCAGTGCGCCACTCGCGCCATCGAGCAGCGCGGCGACTGCTGTGTCTCGGTAGAGCACCTTGGAGCCATCTTGCGAGGCGAGAACCGCGGATTGGCCGACCCAGCCCGAGATGGCGTTGCTCCATGCGATCGTCCCATTCCGCTCCACGCGGTAGACTCTCACCCTCTGGTTGTCCGTGTCGCGGTTCCAGACGATGCTGGCACCTCCGTCGTCGAGGCAGATCAAGCCAGAGCGGGTCAAGTTGCTGGCCGCGCCAGGCAGTTCCACCGTGGATTCGGGCGCGAGCGCGCCGGTGCGCCTGTGTTCGACCCTTGGCGCGCTCCCAGAGGCAGGGATTGTCAAAGAGGCCGCGACGGGAGCGCGTCGAGCGACGCCGTGGATGGTGCCATACGGTCCAGCGGGCACGTTCGTCTGCTGCAGGATCAAGTTCGACCCATCCGGTGCCAGGGGCGGGTTGGCGCTGAGTTGCAGGTGGGAGCCCACCCCGTTGCTAGGGGCGATCCAGACTTCGGACCCCTCGTTGCCCAAGCGACCAAACGTGTTCGCTTCGTTGGTCAGCGTTCTGGACCAGCGCACCACCGGCGCCTGCGCCACGACGGAACCCGCGGAAGCGACCAGCGCCATCAGCGCCAGTCCAATGCGTTGCACACTCATCTCTGCCCTCGTTGTGCGGGGTCGCCCGACCCCGTTGGTTGCCCTTGGCGGCCCGGCGCCCTGCCCGGCGACGACCACCATGGGGAGGCAGATCGAAATGCGAACTACTAGGACTTCACAAAATGCAGATTTCTAGGTTCGCAGCGGCGAACGCCGCAGGGCGCAGCACGGCGGCGAAAGGGGCAGGAAGGAACTTCCACCCGCGGTCGGGGACCGCCGCTTCGGGTGGCGAGCGCGCCGGGCCGGGTGGGGGCGCGCTCAGTCCGCGCGCTTCCACCAATCGCCGGCGGCCACCTCGCGGATGCCCTCGGCGTAGCTGCGCGGCTTCCAACCCAGCTCGTGGAAGGCGGCGGTGATGTCGTGCTCGTGGTGCAGGTTGAAGTACGCGCTGGCGCGCCGGTCCTCGGTCACGTCGGTGAAGAGGCCCTTCACGAAGATGACGGCGTCCGCCCAGCGCTTGCTGATGTTCCTGCGCTTCACCTTGCCGCCCGTGGCGGCGATGGTGAGGTCGAGGAACTCGTTGTAGGGGATGCCGCCAGGGCCGGCCAGCTCGTACACGACGTCCATGTCGCGGTCGAACGAGAACATGCGCATCACGGCGTCGACCACGTCGTCGACGTGCACGGGATTGACCTTCGACAAGCCGCTGTGCGGCACCCAGATGGTGCCCGACTGGCGCGCGCACTTGCGCAGGAACGGAGCCGTGTGGCGCATGTCGCCGCGTCCGTACACGAGCGTGGGGCGGAAGCTCGCCCACGTGTAGCCCGAGCCGCGGATGATCTTCTCCTGCACGCGCTTGCTGTCGCGGTAGTAGCTGTAGACCGGGGCCCCGATCACAGCCGAGCTGACGACCCACACGCGGAAGCCGCCAGCGGCGTTCAACTTGGCCTCGGCCATCAGCGCCTCGGTGCCCTTGACGTTGACGCGCTGCATCTCCTCGTCGCCGAGGTGGTCGTGCGCGCTGGCGACGTGCACGAGCAGTTCCGTGCCGGCGAGGAAGCCGCGCAAGGTCTCGGGCTTCGTCAAGTCGCCTTCGTGCACCTCGACCACGCCCTGCTTCGGCTTGGGCAGCGCGTCGGCGCGCCCCGGGCGCGCGAGCGCGCGCACTTCGTGTCCGGCCTCGGCGAGGGCGCGCAGCAGGTAGCCGCCGATGAACCCAGTGGCTCCGGTGATGGCGATCTTCATGGCTTGTGGGCGCGCCAAGGATACAACCCGATGGGGCGCGATGCGCCAGCCGGCGCGCCGCGCGGCCGATCGGCGCGCGGCGAACCGCGCGCACGGGGCTCGCGAGCGCGCGCCCGGGCGCCTCGCCGGGGGGGGGGCGCGGCTACCGGCCGCCGAGCAGTCCGCGGCCGTAGGCGTCGACGGCGAGGCTGAAGCCGTAGGGCAGGTCGGAGAGGAACTTCTCGACGAGGCGCGCGTTGCGCTGCGCCTCCATCTGCGCCTCGGGCGGGGCGATGGCGAGCGACTCGACGCGCACGGCCCACCACAGGGCCTCCGTGCAGTAGCCCGACAGCGCCGAGCGCGGCGCCCGGAACTCGATCACCGGCAGGTCGTCGCGCATGGGAGCGACGCCGTGGGCCAGCTCGCGCAGCGCCACGTCGTCGGCGCAGCACAAGGCCGCCACGTCGACGCCGGAGTGCACGCCCACCTGCGCCAGCACGCCGGCGACGCGCTCGGGCAGGGCCTGCGAGCACAGCTCCTCGAGGCTCTTCATGGGCGTGCTCGAGCCGACCAGCACCAGGTCGTACGCCGTGAGCCAGGCCGACACGTGCTCGAAGGTGGCGCACCAGGTGGCGGCCACCGTGCGCACGTCGTCGAAGGACAGCTCGTACAGCGGCAGCCATTGCGAGGCGACTCCGCCCGGCGCGAGCCGCGCCTTGACGCGCGCGAAGTGCTCGAGCGTGTACAGGTCGCTCGAGCCGCGCGTCCAAGGATGCACCGGGTCGGCGGTGACGAGATCGAAGGTCCTCGTGGTCGAGGCCAGCGCGTGCCGTCCATCGGCGATGACGAGGCGCGTGCGCGGTTCGACCAGCACGCCGCCGTTCCACGCGTCGAAGCGGCGCGCCGCCTGCGCCACGGCGGGGGAGATCTCGTACACGAAGAGCTCCTCGAGGCGCGGACCATCGAGCAGCGAGCCGGCGGTCATGCCGGTGCCCAGGCCCACGCACGCGGCCGTCTCGACATTCCCGTGCAGGAGCAGCGGGATGTGGCCGAGCAGCCACTGCAGCCGCAGGTCGACCGGCGCGGTCGACGCCTCGGGCTTGCCATTGACCCAGATGCTCCTGATCGGCGTGCCGTCGGTGGCGTGGCCCTCGGAGACGCGCACGCTGGTGTGGGCGTCGTGGCCCACGTGCAGCGCGCGCGCCTCGTTGCGCGCGTCGCCGCTCGTCAGCACCTGCGTCGACACGAGCGCCGCGAGCGCGCCAGCGGAGGCGATCCAGCCGAGGCGGCGCGGCGCCACGAGCCACGCGGCGAGAAGCGGCAGCACGAGCAGCGCGCCGGTGGCGACGCGCGGACCGGAGTGCGGCAGCAGGACGAAGCCCGCCAGCAGCGCGCCCGCCACGCAGCCCGCCCCGTTCCACGCGTACAGGCGCGACAGCGCGCGCGCCGGCTCCAGGCCCGGGTGCGCGCGCAGGAACTCGTGCGCCGTGGCGGGGAACGCCGCGCCGAAGGCCATGGCGGGCGGCAGCAGGGCGAGGCTCGCCCACAAGGCGTGCCACAGCCAGGCGCGCTCGACGCTGTCGGCGGGAACGGACTGGTTCACGAGCCCCGCGTACAAGTCGTCGACGCCCAGCGTCAGGCGCAGCGCGAGCAATCCGCCGAGAGCCAGGAGCGGCGCCGCCAGGAGCGCCATCAGCAGCGCCTTGCGCGCGTGCTCCGCGTCGCGCACCAGGTTGCGCGCCGCCAAGGCCGTGCGCGCGCGCCGTCCCGCCATCAAGCGCGCGCCCAGCGCGATGCCGAGCAGGAACACGCACAAGACCAGCGCGAAGGCGTAGACCGACGCGCCCGTGGCCGTGACGAGCAGCCGCGCCGCCAGCACCTCGAGTCCCAGGCTTGCCGCGCCGGCGAGGAATGTGGCCACGCACAAGGGATGCAGGAGCGGCGCGCGCCGCGTGGCGTCCAGGGGCTCGCAGGTGGGATCGGACTCGCGCCGGCTCTTCAGGAAGCCCAACGCCAGCAGCGCGGCGACGCACTGCACGAGGGCCGCGGCCCACGCAGTTCCCGAGAAGCCGAGCGCGGGGAAGAGCCAGAACGGGCCAGCCAGCGCGCCGACGGCGGCGCCCAGCGTGTTCGCGCCGTAGAAGGCGCCGGTCTCGCTGCCGGCCTCGACCTTGTCGACGATCAAGGCGCGCGCCAGGAGCGGCACCGTCGCGCCCATGGCGAACGTGGGCGGCAGCAGGAAGAGCACGGCGTAGCCCACGCGCGCCGCCAGCGAGCCTTCGGGCTCGCACAAGGCGATGGCGGTGGGCACCAGCGCCGCCCAGATGGCGACGCACAGCTCGAGGCCGGCGAACCAGGCGTGCGGCCGGCTGGTGCGCGCGGCGAGTCCGGCGCAGAGGTGCGCGCCGAGGGCGAGCCCGCCGAGGAAGGTCGCCAAGGTCAAGGCGGTGGCGCTGGCGTCGCTGCCGACGAGCCGGGCGAGGAGCCTCGCCCAGGTCACTTCGTGCACGAGCGCGGCGGCACCGGTGGCGAAGACGATGGCGTCGCTGACGCGCATGGTGGATCCAGAGGATAGACTCCAAGCCCCGTGCGGACACGCCCCGGCGTCGAAGGAATCGTCTGCGCCTTGCCGCGCGAGCTGGGCTCGTGGCGCGAGCGCGTGCGCTCGAGTTCGAGCCATCTGGGCCTCGTCGTGCTGGAGCTCGACGCGCCCGTGCCCGCGCGCGCCGTGGTGTGCGGCGTCGGCAAGGTGGCGGCGGCGCGCGCGGTGGCGGCGTTGTGCGCCGCGGGCGCGCCGCGGCGCTTGTGGATCGTGGGCACCTGCGGCTCGCTGCAGGCGCGCCTGCCGGTGGGCTCCTTCGTGCACTGCACGCGCGCCGTGCAAGCGGACCTTGGCGTGCGCGAGGGCCGCGTCAGCGAGTCCGATCCTGCCATGCGCGAGCTGTGGCGCTCCGTGGCGGAGGGCGAGGAGGCGGAGTTCCTGACCGCCGACCGGGCGGTGCTTTCCCCGTGGCGGCGCTTCCTGACCAAGCGCCGCCATCCGGTGGGTGGAGTGTGCGACATGGAGACGGCCGCGGCGGCGTCCACCGCGCTCGCGGCAGGAATTCCCTTTGCGGCGCTGCGGGTGGTCACCGACACGGCCGGGTGGGGAGGCGCGGCGAGCTTCAGGCGTCACTACGAAACCTTGGGCCCGCGCGCTGCCGATACACTCGAACCCCTCTTCGCGCGCCTGTGCGACGAGGGGCGCTTCCCATGACCCGCCAGGCAGAGCGCACAGCACCCCGCATCGGCTCGCCGACCACGTCCTCGGACCGTGGCGTTCGCCGTGGCAGCGCGCGCGGAGGGGGAGCATGACGGCGCTCGGCACCATGGTGCGGCGCAACTTCGAGCCGCTGCTCCTGTCGGCGCAGGTCGTGGTCGACCTCTTGGTGCTGATCCTGTCGTGCTGGATCGGCTACGAGGTCGGACGGCGTCTCGGCGGCGTGCCCGTCGAGGTCGATCCGGCCGTGGTGGCGCGCCAGGCGCGCCTGTACCAGGAGCTGTCCGCGCTGGTCTGCGCGGTGTGCCTGGTGACCTTCCACGCCTTCGGCATGTACAGCCCGACCAAGTCGCTCTTGAACATGAACGAGTTCAAGGCGGTGGCCAAGAGCGTGGTCGTGTCGTTCTTCGTGCTGTTCACGCTGATCGTGTACCTGCACAGCACGTGGCAGGCGCCGTCGGGCACGCTGTACGAGATCATCGTGCCCCTGCACCGCGTGATCGACCTGGACATCAACCCCAACTCGATCTCGCGCGTCACGCTGCTCGTGACCTTCGCCACCATCCTCGTGGCGACCATGCTGAGCCGCTTCTTCAGCTTCCGCCTGATCCAGGGGCTGCACCGCCGCGGCATCGGCAACCGCAACGTGCTCATCTGCGGCGCCGGAGCCATCGGGCGCAAGCTGCAGCGCAAGTTCATGCTGGTGCCGACGCTGGGCCTCAACCTCGTGGGCTTCGTCGACGACGATCCGGCCCTCCAAGGGACCATGGTCGAGCGCTCGCGCGTGCTCGGCGGCTTCGACGACCTCGAGCGCCTGATCGCCGTCCACAAGGTCAGCGAGGTCTTCGTGGCCCTCCCGGACCAGGACGAGGCGCGCACGATGCGCATCGTCGAGCTGTGCGAGCGCACCGGCACGACCTACAAGGTGGTGCCGCGGTTCTGGCAGCTGATGCAGTTCAAGGTGCGCATCGACGACCTCGACTCCATCCCGCTCATCACGCGTCCCGAGCGCTCGCGCAGCCTGCTGGGCGCCCTCGCCAAGCGCGCCTTCGACATCGCCTTCTCGGCGGTGGTGGTGGTGGCTCTCGCGCCGGTCCTCGCGCTGATCGCCCTGCTCATCAAGCGGCAGTCCCCCGGGCCCGTGCTGTTCAAGCAGAAGCGCATCGGCAAGGACGGGCGGACCTTCACCATGTGGAAGTTCCGCACGATGCACGTGCACATGGGCGGCGACGCGCCCACGCCCAACTCGCCCTACGATCCGCGCATCACGCCCATCGGCCGCTGGCTGCGGCGCTACTCGCTGGACGAGCTGCCCCAGTTCTTCAACGTGCTGTTCGGCAGCATGAGCGTGGTCGGTCCGCGCCCGGAGATGCGCTTCATCGTCGACGGCTACGATTCCTTCCAGCGCGAGCGCCTGCGCGCCAAGCCCGGCATCACCGGGCTGTGGCAGATCAGCTACGCGCGCGCCGCGGCCATCCACGACAACCTCGACTACGACCTGTACTACATCGAGAACCAGTCGTTCCTGCTGGACCTCGTCATCGTGGCGCTGACCGTGTTCGCGGTGGCCAAGGGCACGGGGGCGTACTAGCACCCGTGGACGCGTCGAGCGCGCAGGCCGGATCGGGCGCGGGTCGCTTGCGCGTCCTGCTCGCCATGGAGTGCACCATCGGCGGCACGCGCCGCCACATCGTCGACCTGTGCGCGGGGCTGGCGGCGCAAGGCGTCGACGCGCACCTGGTGGCCTCGACCTTGCGGCAACCCGACTTCGCAGCCGACCTCGACCGGCTGGAGGCGCTCGGCGTGCGCACCACGCGCCTCGCCATGGTGCGCGAGCCGGCCCCGTCGCGCGACGCGCGGCAGCTGGCCGCCTTGACGCGCATCCTCGAGCACGAGCGTCCCGACGTGCTGCACACGCACTCCAGCAAGGCCGGAGCGCTGGGGCGCCTGGCGGCGCTGCTCGCGGGCCACGGCGCGGTCGTGCACACGCCGCACACCTTCGCCTTCCTGTTCGACGCCATGTTCGGCGCGGCCAAGCGGCGGCTCTACTTCGAGATCGAGCGCGCCTTGTCGGCTTCGACGCGACGCATCGTGGCGGTGGGGGAATCGGAGGCCGCCACCATCCGCCGGAGCGGCGTGTGCGATCCAGGCCTCGTGCGCGTCGTCAGGAACGGCATCGACCTCGCCGCGCACGCCGGGGCGACCCCCATTCCGCGCCCGGAACTGGGCGTGCCCGAGGGCGCGCCGCTCCTGCTCGTCGCGGGCCTGTTCAACGCGGCCAAGGGGCAGGACTTGGCGCTCCGCGCGCTGTCCACGCCCGCCTGCGCCCGCGCGCACCTCCTCCTCGCCGGACACGGCGAGCTCGAACCCGGGCTGCGCGAGCTGTCGCGACGCCTCGGACTCGAGGCGCGCGTCCACTTCCTCGGCTGGCGCGCGGACCTGCCGCGCCTCGTCGCCTCCTGCGACTGGCTCGTGCTGCCTTCGCGCTGGGAGGCGTTGCCCTACGTCGTGCTCGAGGCCATGGCGGCCGGCAAGCCGGTGGTCGCGACGCCGGTCGACGGCGCGCGCGAGCTCCTGTCGGAGTCCGGCGCCGGCGAACTGGCGAGCGCCCCCGAGGCGCAGGCCCTGGCCCAGGCGCTGGCGCGCGCGCTGGCGCGCGCGCCGGCCGAGCGCGCGGCGCTTGGCGCGCGTGGACGCGCCCACGTGGCCGCGCGCCACTCGCGCGAGGCCATGGTGCGCGGCACCCTGGACGTGTACCGGGAGTCCATGGCGTGAAGGTGCTGCACGTCGTCACGACGCTCGACGTGGGCGGCGCGGAGATGCACCTGCTGCAGCAGGTGCGCGGCCAGCGCGCGCGCGGAGTGCAGCCGACCGTGGCCTACCTGAAGGGCGACGGGGCCTTGCGCGCCGACTTCGAGGCCGCGGGAGCGCGCGTCGAGCGGCTGCGCGGCCCGCTGTGGCCGGCGCGCC
>JBEBCR010000243.1:0-3902 GCA_041157565.1 Planctomycetota bacterium
TCGCTTGCATCGCCGGCATCTGGAGCGCCGCCGATCCCGCCGTGGCCGTCGTCGCCTACCTGCGCGCGCTGGAGGAGGCCGCGTGAGCTGGTCCGAGGACGCCGTGCATCGTTGGCTGGCCAGCCGCAAGCGGCCGTCGCGCCTCGCGGGCTCCGCCATGCACGACGCGGCCGTGCTGCGCCCGCCGGCTGGACGACTCGTGGCCTGCGCCGACCAGGCCATCGAGGGCCAGCACGCGGAGGATGGCGTCGCGGCCGCGTCGTTGGCGCGCAAGTGCGTGCTGCGCGCGCTGAGCGACCTCGCCGCGACCTGCGCCGAGCCGCACTCGGTGCTGTTGTGCGTCCAGGCTCCGCGCACGCGCTCCACGGCCGAGCTGCGCCGGGCCATCGGTGCCGCGTCCAAGGCGGCGCACGTCCACGGGGCCGAGCTCGTCGGCGGCGACCTCGCCGCCACGGACGGACCCTTGTCCTTCGCCGCCACGGCCATCGGTGCGTGGGAGGGCGGGCGGAGCGTGGGGCGCGATCGCGCGCGCGTGGGCGACGAACTGTGGGTGTCGGGACCTCTGGGCGGCAGCAGCCTCGGCCGGCATCTGCGTCCGCGTCCGCGCTTCGACGCGGCGCGCGCCTTCGTCGACCACGGCGCGCGCGTCCTGATGGACGTCAGCGACGGGTTGATCCTCGACGCCCTCCGCATCGCGCGCGCGTCGGGCGCGCGGCTCGTCGTCGAACTGGCGCGCGTGCCCGTGCATCGCGACGCGCGACGCTTGTCGCTCCTCGACGGCATGCCGCCGCTCGAGCACGCCTTGCGCGACGGCGAGGACCACGAACTGCTCGCCTGCCTGTCGCGCGCCGACGCGGCGCGGCTCGTGGCGTCGGGCTCGGCTAGGAAGCTCGGGCTCGCCCGCATCGGCGCGGTGGTCGCGGGCGAAGGCGTGGCGCTGGCGCGGCACGACGGTTCCCTCGAGATCCCCGCCGGAGCGGGAGGATGGATCCATGGCGCGTCGGGCTGAGTTCGCCACGGGGAGCGAGGAGGAGACCGAGGAGCTCGCTCGCCAGCTCGGGCTCCGCCTGCGCTCGCCGGTCGTCGTCGCGCTCGACGGCGAACTGGGGGCGGGCAAGACCGCCTTCGTGCGCGGCTTGGCGCGCGGACTTGGCGTCGAAGGCCACGTCAGCAGCCCTACCTACGCCTTGATGGCGAGCCACGCCGGGCGCATCCCCCTGCTGCACTTCGACGCGTGGATGGAGGGGCGCGAACGCGCGTTCCTCGCCGATGGGGGCGCCGAGCTCTTCGGCCAAGCGGTCTGCGCCATCGAATGGGCGACGAAAGTGGCCGACGCTCTGCCGCCCGACCGGCTGGAGGTGCGCCTCGAGCGCCCCCAGGGCGAGGAGGACGAGTCGCGCCGCATCGTGCTCGCCTGCGTGGGCCGCCTGCCCGAGCTGGAGGAGGCCCTCACCGAGCTGCTGGCGCGTCCCGATGGCGGCTCCTGAACGCCCGTTGCTATCCTGCTCCACCCGATGGACGCCATCCTGATCGCCTTGGGCGCCTGCGCACTGGCGCAAGCCGCGCCGGCCCCTTCCGAACTCAGCCTCGATGGCGCGCGCGCCCTCGCGCTCGAGCGCAACCTCGGCCTTCAAATCGAGGTCCTCGCCACGGAAGCCGCCATGTACCGCTACCGGGCAACGGGCGGGACCTTCGACTGGGTGTACGACGCCAATCTGGCCTACACGGACCAACGTATCGAGCCTAGCGATTTCTTCAGTGCTTCCAATCGCGACGTCCAGCAACTCACCACCGGGTTCACGCGTCCATTGGAGACCGGCGGCAACCTGCGCGCCAGTTTCGAGTCGTCGTTGGTCGAGTCGGACAGCAGCTTCGCGGTGGATCCTCGCGCCAGCACGGATCTGCTCACGTTGGCCTATTCGCAGCCGCTGTTGCGTGGCGCGTGGCGGGACTACGCCACGGCCTCGATGCGGCAAGGCGAGAAGGACTGGGCGCGGCAACGCGAGCGCGAGCGGCAGGCTCGCCAGAAGCTCCTGCTCGACGTGACCAACGCCTACTGGGACCTTGTCGCCGCCGAGGCCGAGTTGGGAGTGGCCGCGTCAGGCGTCGATCTGGCTCGACGCCAGGTCGAGCAGAGCCAGAAGCGGCTCGACGCCGGGCTTGGCGTGCGCACGGACGTCCTGCAGGCCGAGACCGAACTGGCCCAGCGCGAGCAGGAGCGGCTGGCGGCCGACAACCGCTTGCGCGCGTCATCCGACGGCTTGAAGCAGTTGCTGTTCCCGGGCTCCGATCGCGGCGCGTGGGCGCGCGAGTTGAAGCCCAGCACGCACCTGCCCGCCTTGGCGTCCGGTCTGCTCGTGCCGCGCTGGGAGGCCGCGTTGGCGGTGGCCATCGATCGCAGGGCCGAGCTGCGACAGCAGCGCTTGGCGGTCGAGGTAGCCGAGGTGCGGCGCGACGTGGCCCGGTCCGACGCTAGACCGCAGCTGGACTTCGATCTTTCGGCTTCCAGCCAAGGCTACGACCCCAACGAAGGGGAAGCTTTGGCGAGCACCTCGTCGTTCGATTACCCGACTTTCCGCGCCGGCTTGGCCTTCTCCACGCCCCTCGGCAACACGACCGCGAGGAACCAGTTGTCCGCCAGCTGGTCGGAGTTGCGCGCCGAGAAGCTGCGCTACGACCAGCTCGAGACCTCGGTGCTCGCCGACGTGCGGGACGCCGTGCGCCAAGCCGAATACCAGATCGAGGCCGTGAGGGCCGCCCAGAAGAGCCTCGAGCTCGCGCGCGAGCAGCTCGAGGCCGAGCGCGCGAGGTTGGAGAACGACCAGTCAACGGTGTTCCAGGTCTTGCAGTTCCAGCAGGAACTCGTGCGTGCGATGTCCGTGGAGGTGCTGGCCAGATCCAACCTCGCCAAGTCGCGCACTCGACTCGAGGCCGCGCAGGGCACCCTCGGAGAGGCATCCGCGCCATGATTCGCGCGGTTGGCCCGCAGCTTGGTCGATGGTGCTCGCCAACGGCTGGCCTGCTTCTGGTCGTCGCGCTGCTTGCTCCCGCATGCGATTCTGGCGGTCCGCGGGAGGCGAAGCCGCAGCCCCCCGATCCGAGCCCGGCTCGCGTCGAGTTCGATCCCGCAGGCGACGAGCGATTCGCCGTGCTATGGTCGAAGAGGGGATGTCCGCCATTCCTGGGCGACACCTCCGATCTGGCGCCTGTACTCGCCCACAGGCTGCTCGACGGATCGCGCGACACGTTGCGTTGGGTGCGCGGCGAGCTCATGCAGGGCGGTCCGGAATGCGCGTCCGAGCTGGAGCGGTTGCTGGCCGAGAGCCTCGTGGTCCCTGCCCATGCCACCCGGGCCGTGGCCATCCTCGAAGTCCTGGGGTCGATGCCAGGCGGCGTCGGCCGCGCCGGCGCCAAGCGCGCCTTGCGCCACCGCTCGGATTCGGTGCGCATCGCGGCGCTCGCCGTGCTGCGCAACCATCCCTCCCAGGCTGATTGGGACGATATCCAGAACCTGCTGCCTGGCGCTTCGGACGATTTGAGGCAGCATGCCCGCGCCACGCTGAAGGCTTGCGATTCGAGGCGCGCCGCGTTCGAGGCCTTGGCCGAGGTTCGCGCCGGCATCGGCGACGAGGGCCTGTGCGCCGGCATGTCGTTCAAGGACGACGCCGAACTCGCCGCGCAGGCCAGGGAAGCGCTGTCCGTGGCGCCGTTGGGGGTCGCCGTGCACCTGTTGGCCGGCTTGGCCGCCACAGGCGACGAAGACGCGCGTACGAGGTTGTCGGCGATCTTGAGGGACGAGTCCGTCTCCGTTCGGCAAAGCGCCGCGGCCGCCTGCGTGGAGGCCGGCTTGCGCGACCTGCTGCTCGCCTCCGGCGGAGACGAGGACGGATCCATCCGCCTAT
>JBEBCR010000244.1:0-3138 GCA_041157565.1 Planctomycetota bacterium
TCGCCCTCGGGCTCGGTGCCTTCGACCACCTTGGCCTCGCCCTCCGCGTCGATCTCGACGACGAGCCCCTTGAACGGGCTCTCGAGCTCGCGCTCGTTGGAGTTGTCGCCCATGCTCATCGAGGTCTTGCCCGAGACGTCCGTCCAGTGGCGCCGGACCTTCGCCGGCTTGCCCTCGGCGACCTCCAGGTAGCGGTCGACGTAGGTCTCCGACACCTCCATCTCCGAGCTCATGCTTCCGCCACCCATGCCCTCGACCGGCTCGCCGTCGCGCTCCATCGACATCGTCGTCTCCGAGCCTTGCTTGAAGGAGACCTCGACCTGCAGCGCCGCTTCGGTGGTGTAGGCGGTGTCGAGCTTGACGCCGAGGGCGAGCAGGGCGACGAAGGCGGAGAGGACGAAGGTGCGCATGGTGGATTCCTTGGCCTGTGTGGTGGATCTGCCGGACCGATCCTCCTGCAACCGACGTGGGGCGCCGAGGTGACGGTCGCTCCCCCATTGTGCCAAGGAAGGCCGCGCGAACGGGCGCTGGCCCCTGCTTCAGGGAGTGGGCGCCAGCTCCAGGCCCTGCAGGGCGGCATCCGCCCCGTAGAGGCAGGTCGCCACGCGACCGTCCGCCTCGAAGTGCAGAACGGCGCCGCTGGCGTGCGGATCGTCGGCGAGGAGCGTCCACTCCGCAGGTTGCTCCGGCATCCCCGGCAGGTCGCCATTGGCGCGGAGCACCGCGCGCGCATGGTCGGCGAGCGCGGCGCCGCGCGGGGCCCGCAGGCCGAAGACGCCATGCCACGCGAAGCGGCCTTGGCGCTCGTCGACGAGCACGCGCGCCGCGTGGATCCGCAGGCCGTCCGGAGCGTCGGGCGCGACGAGGTTGCACTGCGTCCTGCACTTGCACGACTGCACGCAGGGATCGCAGTCCTCGCTGCAGTACGAGATGTAGCAGCTGCCGGCGCACAGCCATCCGACGGCGAGCGCCGCGCCCAACGCGGACCAGCATCGGCTCCAGGCGCTCGAGGACGGGGACGAGATCGCGACCATGACCCGATCCTAGCCGCTTTCCCGGCGGGCGCCACCCGGCCACCAGC
The DNA here is from genome assembly GCA_041157565.1 of Planctomycetota bacterium. Lineage (GTDB taxonomy): Bacteria > Planctomycetota > UBA1135 > UBA1135 > SXXH01. The sequence continues at coordinate 1,082 of JBEBCR010000244.1, forward strand.
CCCATGGACAGCGCCGCGTCCGGGCTCCATGCTCGCGCCATGACCACCATCGAAGTCCGCGTGCCCCACGCCCTCGGCCGCGCCGAGGCGCTGCGCCGCATCCGCGCCAAGGCCGAGCCGATGATCGCCTCAGGCCGCGCGCCCATCACCAGCCTCGAGTGGACCGACGAAGGCGCGCGCATCGCCAGCCAACTCGTCCGGCACCCTGGTTTGCAACGACGCCGAGGTCGTGGTGACCGCCGAGCTCGGCGGCTTCGTGGCCTTCATGTCGGCCGGCGCCAAGAAGGCCGTCGACGGCTGGCTGCGCGAAGTGCTGGCCTGAGCTGGCCTGACGCGCGCTCAGACGCCGGGCCTGCGCGCCGCGGCGCGCCACGAGCGCCAGCCCGCCACGACCATCGTCGCCGCCAGCGCCAGGAGGAGGAACGCCACCAGCGCGTTGGCCGCGCGCGCGTCGAAGCCTTGCGCCGCGCGCAGGTTCGACAGGAGCAGCGAGCCGAGGGCCCAGCTCGTGATCGACAGGATGAAGGAAAGCGGCAGCAGCACGAACCACGTCGGCCGGCCCTCCTCCTTGAGCCACACCGCCAGGCAGATGAAGGTCAGCGCGGCCAGGAGCTGGTTCGACGCGCCGAACAGGGTCCAGAAGCGCAGGAACGCGCCGTCGTCCTCGAACCAGTGCAACGCGGCGGGAACCACGACGACCAGCGCGACGCCACCCAGCGCGCCGAACGCGCCCTTCCAGCCGAAGAGCTCCTGCACGAGGTAGCGCCCGAGGCGCGTGGCGACGTCGAGCGTGTCGAACACGAAGGTCGAGAACGCCATGGCGCCGAAGGTGATGGCGAACTCGAGGTGCTCGCGCCCGATCAGCGTGGCGAGGAACTCGCCCATGCCGCGGCCGTACAGCGCGCCCGCCGGCAGCGGCTTGCCGTCGGCGCCGATCGTCTGTCCGGGCTCGAGCACGAGCAGCGCCGACAACGCGACCACGGCCACGAAGCCCTCGGCGAGCATGGCGCCGTAGCCCACGGGGTGCGCGTGCGTCTCCTTGTCGAGCTGCTTGCTGGTCGTGCCCGAGCACACCAGCCCGTGGAAGCCCGAGCACGCGCCGCAGGCGATGGTGACGAACAGGAACGGGAACAACGTCGTCGTCCCGCCCGCGTCGAAGCCCTTGAAGGCCGGCTGGTGGATGGCGAAGTCGCCGAAGGCAAGGCCCAGCACGGCCACGCCCAGCGCCGCGTACAGCACGATGCCGCCGAGGTAGCCGCGCGGCTGCAGCAGCACCTGCACAGGCAACAGGGACGCCACCGCGCAGTAGGAGAAGATCAGCAGCGCCCACGCAGGCGCGTCGAGCACGAAGACGTGCGAAAGCTTGGTCGCGCCGAAGGTCAGGGCCAGCAGCAGCGGCACGAACACCGCCGTCGTCAGCCACAGGGGCGGCTTCAACAGGCGCTCGACGAGGCCGAGGAGCAGCGCCAGCAGCAGGTAGCCGATGGCCGCGGCCGCCACGGCGCCGCCCGGGTTGAAGCGCGTCCTCGATCCGGCCAGCTCCTCGGGACCGGAGGCGAACGAGCCGGCCGTGATGTCGGCGAAGGCCACGATGACGTAGACCAGCGCCAGCAGGATGAACAGCGTCATGGCGCGGCCCGCGCCGGTGCCGAGGCGCTGGCGCGCCATGGCGGCGATCGACTCGCCTCCATGGCGCAGCGAGGCGACGAGCGTCGTCATGTCGTGCACCGCGCCGATGAACACGACGCCCACGCCGATCCACAGGAGGCACGGCAGCCAGCCGTACTGCTGCGCGGCGAGGATCGGGCCGGCGATGGGACCTGCGGCGGCGATGGCCGAGAAGTGCTGCGCGAACAGGTAGAAGGGCGGCGTCGGCACGAAGTCGACCCCGTCGCGCCGGGCGTGCGCCGGCGTGCGGCGCTGGTCGTCGAGCCCGAGGCGCCGGGCGACGCGCGCGCCGTGCAGCCGATGCCCGAGCGCCAGCAGCACGAGCACGCCGAGGACGAGCAGCTTCAGTTCCATGCGCGGGCGCCGAATCTACCCGCCCGGCGCGGGCT
>JBEBCR010000245.1:0-4454 GCA_041157565.1 Planctomycetota bacterium
CGTCGTGGAGCCTGCTCGGCCCCGTGATGACCATCCTGCGGCCCATCGCGGCGGTGGTGACCGCCTTCGCCTCGGGAGCCGCGGTCAATTGGCTGGTCAAGTCGGGCCTCGACCGCGAGCCTGCGCCACGCGACGCGGGGGCCGGCGCCGAGGACTGCGAGCATTGCGCGCCCAAGCCGCCTGAGCCCGCGTCGTGCTGCGGGACGGAGGCCGGCAAGGCGCCGCAGGCGCACTCGACCAAGGGCATCTCGAGTGGCGCGTCCTTCGCCCCGCTGGCCGGGTCGTCCGCGAAGTTCGCCGTGGCGGCGCGCGGCCAAGCGCATGGCCACGACCACGACCACAAGCACGAGACTCGTGAGATCGAAGCGCAGCCGGCCTGGCGCGCGATCCTGCGCTTTGCCTTCGTCGACGTGCTCGACGACGTGGCGCCGTCGCTGCTCCTCGGCCTCCTCGTCGCTGGCGTGCTGGGCGCTTTGCTGCCGATCGAGGCCTTCGAGGCATCCGCGCTGCAAGGCGCCAGCGGCTTGTTCGTCATGTTGCTCGTGGGCGTGCCGCTGTACGTGTGCGCCTCGGCCAGCACGCCCATCGCCGCCGCGCTGCTCGCCAAGGGCTTGTCGCCCGGCGCGGCGCTGGTCTTCTTGCTCGTCGGTCCGGCGACGAACAGCGCCACGCTGGTGGTGCTGGCGAGGAACCTCGGCTGGCGCTTCGTCGCCGTGCAGCTCGCCGCCCTGTGCGCGACGACCCTCTTGATCGGAGCGCTGGTCGACTGGTGGGCGCCGGCGACCATCGCCAGCGAAGTCCAGGCGTGCGTGCACGCCGAGGCGGGTTTTCTGCACCATGCCAGCGCGCTCGCGCTGGGCGCGATGCTCGTCGTCAGCCTCGTGCGCACGCGCGCCGGACTCGACCTCGTCGACGACCTGCGCGCCAAGGCTTGAGCGTCGCGGCATTCCGCGGATTCCGCGCGGTCCCGCGCGCGGGCTTGGCTAATCTCGTGGCCCCGCGACGCGGTGCGCCGCCGTGCTAGGACGGCGGCCCGCTTCGGCGCGCGAAGGCCACCATGAGCTTGATCATCGGCGACAAGTCCGTCGTCCTGTTCCACTACACCTTGACCGTCGACGGCGAGACCGTGGACACCTCGCGCGAGGAAGGCGGAGAGCCGCTCGCGTACATGCACGGACGCGGCAACATCGTGCCGGGCCTCGAGAAGGCGCTCGCCGGCCTGAAGGCGGGCGACAAGAAGTCCGTCGAAGTCGCTCCGGCCGAGGGCTACGGCGAGCACGACCCGCGCGGCGTCCAGAAGGTCGCGCGCGCCCAGTTCCCGACCGACGTCGAGATCGAGGTCGGCATGATGTTCACCGCCGAGGACGAGGACGGCGTGACCCAGGTGCATGTCAAGGAAGTCGGCGAGGACCATGTCGTCGTCGACCTGAACCATCCGCTGGCCGGCCAGACGCTGCACTTCGACGTCGAAATCGTCTCCGTGCGCGCCGCGACGCCCGTCGAACTGCAGCACGGCCACGTCCACGGGCCCGGCGGCCACCACCACTGAGTCGGGCGAGCAGGGTGGCACGTCGCGTGCAAGACGCGACGTCCGTCCGTCGCCGCGATTCACGCCAAGCGCTCGAGGCGTCCCTTCCTCTTGGCGAGGTCGCGGTAGTTCCACTGGATGCGGCGCGCCTTCTCGAGCCAACGCCGGAGCGCCGGCTCGTCGATCTCCGCCTTGGTGTTCCAGAACACCGAGGCGTCCCTGAACTTGGCCCCGAGCACGTCGAGGCCGGGTTCGTCGAAGTCGGCCCCGCTCCAGAACATGAGCCGGATGCCGGGCTTCTGGCGGCTGTAGCCGACAGTCGGGTTCCCATCGAGGAACCAGACCGGGTGCGCGTGCCAGACCCTGCCCTCCGCCCCGGCGAGCCGCTCCTCGATCGCATGGCCCAACGCCGCGCACAGCTCGCGGTGGGCGGGCTCCAGTCCTTCGTTGTAGCGTTCGATGTCCGGCTGCATGGCCGCGCCCTTCCGCGACCAGCCTACACGCCCGCCTCGACTCGCGCGGAGCGCTTCCACCCGCGGGATGGGCGCGACGAGAGGGGATCGCGAGCCGCATCTCGTCGGCGGCGCGCGCCAGCTAGGGTCCCCGGCGGCATCCAGCGAGTCGTCGATGTCGTAATGCAGGGCGTGGGGGAGTCGCAGGGTCGCCTGTCGTCTTTCGAGTGCCCGCGCTGCGCGGCGCGCACGGAAGTGTGGCTCCTGGAAGAGCCCGTGGACGGCGTGGAACTCGTCGAGGAGTGCTCCGGCTGCCTGCGCGAGGTGCGCCTCGCCTGCCGCGTCGTGGACGGCGCGCCGCGCCTCGCTCCCGCGCTGCGCGCGCCGGGCGCGCAGGCCGACTTCGACCCTTCCGGCTCCTACCGCTGCCCGTCGTGCTTCGAGTCGATCGACACCTGGATCGACCCCGAGAACGGATCGCGCCAGGAATACGTGGAGGATTGCCCGGTGTGCTGCCGTCCGAACCTCGTGCGCGCCCGCATCGCTCCGGATGGTGCGCTCGAGGTCGAGGCCAGCGCCGAATAGCCGCGGTCGCGCGCCGCCTGGCTGTCAAAAACGATGGACAACGGCGCGGCACTCGATGCCGCCGTTGTGCCAGGTCGCGAAGGGCGCGCCGCCGAGGCCCATGGCGCGCTCGAGCTCCGGGTTGCCGGAGAGCACGCCAGCCGTCCAGCCGGCGCCGTCCGCGCGCAGCGCGCCGCCCAAGGCCTCCAGCATGGCCCGCGCCGCGCGCTCGTCGCCGATGCGCTCGCCCCACGGCGGGTTGGAGACCAGCCAGGCGTTCCAGCCGCGCCTCGGCCGCCAGTCCTCGGCGCGGCCGGCCTCGAGGCGCACGAGGTCGGCGAGTCCCGCCGAGCGCAGGTTGGCGCGCGCCTCCTCGAGGGCCGCGCCCGAGACGTCGCGGCCGACCACCTGGAGGCGGCCCTGCACGCTGGAGGCGGGCTTGCGCCGCGCCTCGAGCTGGGCGCGCAGCTTGGCGGTGGCCGCCGCGTCGTGGTCCTTCCAGCGTTCGTGCGCGAAGCGCTTGCGGAACAGGCCCGGCGCGCAGTCGAGCGCCAGCAGCAGGGCCTCCACGAGGATGGTCCCCGAGCCGCAGAACGGATCGACCAGCGGCGAGCGCAGGTCCCAGCCCGAGTGCAGCACGAGCGCCGCCGCGAAGGTCTCGGCGAGCGGCGCCTTGCCTTGGTGCACGCGCCAGCCGCGCTTGTGCAGCGAGTCGCCCGAGGTGTCGAGCAGCAGCTTGCAGCGGTCCTTCGACAAGTGCACGCGCACCGGCAGCACGGGATCGTCGAGGTCCACCGACGGACGCGCGCCCGCGAGCTCGCGGAAGCGGTCGCAGATGGCGTCCTTGCCCAGTTGCTCCAGGTAGTGGGTGTGGTCGAGCCGGCTGTCGCTCGAGGTCGCGTCGATCCGGATCGTGGCGTCGCTGTCGATCCACTGCTCCCAAGGCACGTTCTTGGCGCCGGCGTGGAAGCTCGCCTCGTCCGGCGCGGAGAAGGTCGCCACGCGGCGCAGCACCCGGATCGCGGTGCGCAGCTCGAGGTTGGCGCGGGCGGCGTCGACGGCCGTGCCGGTGAACTGCACGCCCCCGACCTGACGCTCGATGTTGCCGAACTTGAGCGCCTTGAGCTCGGCGTGCAGCAGCGGCTCCAGGCCCCGCGCGCAGGTGGCGAAGTGCTCGTGGCGCTCGCGGGCGGGCGGGCGGGCGCGGTCTGGCCGCGGGTCGGGTCGGGGAGCGTCCATCGGTTCGTCGGCGGGCCGGGGAGGATCGCAGGCGCGGGCCTCCGGCGCCACTTCCGTTCCCGATCGGCTCCCCGGGGCGCGATTTGCGTGCCGCCCCGGGGCCGCACGCCCCGCGCCTTCGTCCGATACTGTGTAGGACATGGCCGGATCGCCTCGCCGCTTCGCTTCAAAGCTCGCGCTCGCTTGCGTCCTCTTCGCGCCAGGCGCGCCGCGCGCCAGCGCGCAGGCCCCGGCCGCGGAGGGGCCGACCTCGGCCGGAGCGCCCATCGAGGCGCGCGAGGTGCCGCTGCTTTCGCGCGTCGTGGTCCTCGGGTCCGAGTCCTCGCACGGCGCGGCCTGGGCCTCCGAGGTCGGCGCGACGGTGTCGCTCGCCGACGTCGTGGAGCAGGCGATCCTGTGCAGGCACGGCGCCGTGGCGCGCTACACCGATTCGAGCTCGGGCCGCGACCCGCTGGTCGACCTCGAGCGGCAGGCGCGCCTCGCCAAGGGGGACAAGCCCACGCTGGTCGTCGCGCTCGACTCCTTGGCCATGTCCGTGCACGCAGCCGGCGACGCCGCGCCCGAGCGCTTCGAGCGCGCGCTCCTCGCGCTGAAGGGGATCGGCGCGCCGCTCGTCGTCGGGGACCTGCCCGACTGGCGCGCCCTCGCCGAGCAGTCGCCGGGCGGCTTCG
>JBEBCR010000246.1:0-2986 GCA_041157565.1 Planctomycetota bacterium
GGGAGCGGGACGAAGCGGCCTTCGCGGCGCTGGTCGCGCGCCACGAGGGCGCGCTGCTGCACCACGCCAGGGCGCTCGTCGGATCGCTGGCGGAGGACGCCGTGCAGGAGGCCTTCCTGCAACTGGCGAAGTCGCCGCCGGAGGCCGTGGGCGCCGATCCGGCGGACGGACGCGCCTCGCTGTCGTCGTGGCTCCACGTGGTCGTCAGGAGTCGATGCATGGACATGTTGAAGAGCGAGCGGCGGCGCAGGGATCGCGAGGTCTTCGCGGCGCCCGGCGAGGCGGCCGAGGGCGGGCAGGCGCAGGTCGACCAGGGCGACACGCGCGAGGCGGTGCGGCGCGCCATGGAAGGGCTGCCGCCCGACCAGCGCGAGGTGCTGGTGCTGCGGCTGCTCGGAGGCAAGAGCTACCGGGAGATCGCCGAGATCACCGGACGCAGGATCGGGACGGTCGGCTGGCTGGTGGCGGAGGGAGTCAAGGCGCTGGGCGCGCGCCTCGAGCCCCTGGCGCGCGCGGGAGGTGCGTGAGATGTCAAATATTCAGGACACAAGCGGCGGGAGCGGAGGGCGGGACATGGACGAATTCGAGATCATGGACGAACGGCACGCGCGCCTCGTGGCGCACGCGCTGGGCGAATTGGAAGGCGCCGAGCGCGCGGCGGTCGAGGCCGAGCTCGCCGCCTCGGCGGAGGCGCGCGCCGAGCTGGCGCGCATCGAGGCGACGCTGGGCCTCGTCGAGGACGCGTTGGCCGAGTCGCCGCGCCTGTCGGACGAAGGCCGCGCCGCCACCTTGGCCGCGGCGCGCCCCGCGCCGGTCGTGCAATGGTGGCGCAGGAAGGGCTTCGTCGCCGCGGCGGGGGTCGCCGCGCTGGCCGGCGGAACGCTGGGCTGGATCCACCTGTTCCAACCGAGGAGCTTCGGCTCGCGGATGGAGGAGTCGGTCGCCATGGATTCGCCGAGGCGGCCGACCGGGGGCGGCGCCTTGGCGATGGACAATGGCGCCTTGGTCGCCAGCGGCGACGCGGGCGCGCAAGGCATGCGAGTCCAGGACACGCGTGCCATCGCCGTGTTGGATGGGTCGGGTGTCCAAGCGATGCAGTCGGGATCCAGCGACTTCCTCTCGCTTGGCGCCGATCCGGCGACGATGGCCGGGTTGGGCCATGCCTCGACGCCTCCGGGTGGTTCGGCCGAGCCCGTCCCCGCGCTCGTTCCCGGGCACGTCGCGCGTGGCGGTGGCGGCGCGGTCGCCCCCGTCGTGGGCGGTGGAGCGTCCACGACCTACGGCGGACGCGTGGCCAAGTCGCGCGCGCGGCCTGCGGGTCCCGGGACGCCGGGCCCCGGCACCGGAGGCCCGCCGAGTCCCGAGCCGCAGGCGGCGTCGAAGCGACAGGCGAGCGGGTTGATGGCCGCGGGCGATGCTCCGGTGTTGCGCGAATCGCCGGACAGGAAGGGCGAAGTCGTCGGCTTCGAGGAGGACGTGCACGTCGTCGGCGAAGTCGTCGATGGCCAACCCGCCTTGGATCGCGGCGCGCTGGCGCGCGCCGAGTACGAGCGCATCCGCGGCGGCTGCCTGGCCTTTCCGGGCGAATCGCCGCGCGACATGTACTTCCGCTTCTGGGGCGACAACCCGTTCGAGGTGTCGCTGCTCGACAAGCAGTCGACCTTCGGCGTCGACGTCGACACGGCGAGCTACGCGCTGGCGCGGCGCTACGTGCAGGAAGGGCGGCTCCCGGAGAAGGCGCAGGTGCGCACCGAGGAGTTCGTCAACTACTTCAAGGCCGAGTCGCCCGCGCCGGCCAGCGGTCCGTTCGCCATCCACGCCGAGCTGGCTCCGAGCCGCTTCGGCGGCGACCAGGCGCGGCAGATGCTGCGCGTCGTGGTGCGCGCCAAGGACCTGGCGCACTTCGAGCGCAAGCCGCTGCGCCTGACCTTCGTGGTCGACGTGTCGGGCTCGATGCGCGAGCAGAACCGCCTCGAGACGGTCAAGGATTCGCTGCGGCTGCTCGTGGCGCAGCTCGAGCCCGGCGACCGCGTCGCCATCGTCAAGTACTCGACCGACGCGGCGCTCGTCGCTCCGATGGCGTCGGTGTCGGACAGGGTCGGCTTCGAAGCGGCCATCCAGTCGCTCTCGCCCGAAGGCGGCACGAACAGCAACGCCGGCCTGCAGCTCGGCTACGCGGTGGCGGTGGAGGCCTTCGACGTCGAATGCGTCAATCGCGTCGTGTTCCTGTCGGACGGCGTCGCCAACCAGGGCGTCACGGATCCGCGCCAGATCGCCGAAGGGATCAAGCCGCTCAAGGAGAAGGGGATCCTGCTCAACACGATCGGCGTGGGCATGGGGAACCACAACGACGTGCTGCTCGAGCAGCTGGCCGACACCTGCGACGGCGTGTGCACCTACGTGGACTCGCCCAAGGAGGCCAAGCGCGCCCTGGTCGACCACTTCACCGGCATGTTCCAGCCCGTGGGCCGCGACGCCAAGGTGCAGGTCGAGTTCGATCCGAGCCAGGTGCGGCGCTGGCGCCAGCTCGGCTACGAGAATCGCGCCATCGCCGACGCCGACTTCCGCGACGACAAGGTCGACGCGGGCGAGATCAACGCCGGCCACGAGATGACGGCCCTGTACGAGCTGGAGATGGCGACGCCGCGCGCCGACGCGCCGCTCGCCGTCGTGCGCCTGCGCTGGAAGGACCCGCGCGCCGCTGGACGGCCGGCCGAATCCGACGCGGCGCGCGAGATGGAGGCGCCGGTGCAGTGGAGCCGCCGCGTGGGCTTCGCCGGCGCCACCCACGGCTACCGGCGCGCCGTGATCGTGGCCCAGTACGCCGAGTTCCTGCGCCGCTCGACGCACGCGCGGGGCGATCGCGTCGAGGACCTCGTCGACGAGGCGCGCGCCCTGCGCGCCGAACGCGCGGGGGACGCGGAGTGGGCCGAGTTCGTCGACCTGGTCGAGCGCGCCGCCAAGCTGGGCCTCGGCGCGGCGGTCG
>JBEBCR010000247.1:0-2572 GCA_041157565.1 Planctomycetota bacterium
GCGGTACTGCGCGAACGGCACCGCGAGGCTGAAGCTGCTCTCGTCGGCGGTGCGGGACTGGTCGAGGTAGGTCGAGTAGGTCTCGACGCCGATCCTGTCGTTGGCGAGGTCGAAGGTGTGCAGGCGCAACCAGCCGTCGCCGCCGTTGGGGTCGTCCTGGAAATCAGCGAGGATCTCGTGCACGGGCAGGCCGCGCACGTTGAGGCTCTGCTGTCGGTACTCCTCGTGGAAATGGCCGCAGAGCACCATCACGATGTTCGGATTGCGCCGGACGAACCAGTCCCAGATCTGCTCGGAGCGCAGGCCTTGGGGGTGGTACAGGCCCTCGACTCCGTACCACACGTCGGGATAGCGGCCCGACGGGACGATGGGCACGCCGGAGGTGTAGTCCTCGGCGTCCTGCAGGTAGCGGTGGGTCGTCATGATCGCCACCTTGTCGCGGTTGGCGTCGAGGATCTCCTGGGCCCACGCAAGTTCGGCCAGCGGCGCATCGACCACGATGGAGAGTCCGAGGAACTCCTGGCCGCCGCCGTTGAAGACCTGCCAGCTGCTCATGCCGCTCGGCGAAGCGCCGCGGAACCACGACCTGCCCGCGTAGCGCTGCGGCCCGAAGTAGGCGAGGTAGTTGCCCGGGATGTAGGGCGTGCCGGCCGTGCCCGACGGCGTGACATCGTGGTTGCCCGCCAAGACTCCTTGCGGCACGCCGCTGAAGTCCAGGGTGCGCATCGCGAAGTCCGCGTTGTTCCACTCCGCCAACCGATCGCCGTTGTTGACGATGTCGCCGTAGTGCGTCACGAAGCGGATGTTGCGCGCGGCGATGTTGTTGGCGATCCAGCTGGTCTGTTGGCTGTAGATGGCTGGATAGGACTGGGAGTAGTTCTGGGTGTCGGGGATGCCCACGACCACGAAGGACTGGGCCATGGCGACCTCGCGCAGGAGTCCGGCCGCGCAGCAGAGGGTGGCGAGCAGAGGGAGGAACTTCATGCGCGGCAATCTCGCGCCGTGCCGCAAGACCCAGATCAAGAATTGCCGAAAGCCGCGTGGGGGTCGCGTGACCGCCGGGGATGGCGTGGCTAGCTCCGTCGCCGGCCGGCATCTGAGCAGCCGCGCACCGGCTAGGCCTCGCGTCGTGCATTGCCCGACGCGGGGCCGATCACGCGCGGCCCGCGCCGCGCGCCGTCAATCCCTCTCGCAGCCGCCTCGGACGAGTTCGACGAGCGGCAGGAGGGTCATCGCCAGCATTGTGGGGGCCATGAGCGCGCGCGCGGCGATCTTGCTCCACGCCCAGTCCGGCCCCAGTCCTTGCACGAGCCACGGCGCCGCCAGGTCGAGCGCCGCGCCCGCGAAGCAGGCGAGCACGACGACGAGCCGCCAGCGCTGCTTCGCCCGGCCCAGCAGGAACACGTGCGCCAGCACGAACAGCTGCATCGGCATGGCGAACAGGTGGAAGTGCGTGGTCTCCAGCAACTCGCCGGTGGACTTGGCCTCGTCGGGCGTGGCGCCGCCGTAGTGGAGCGCGATGGACTCGGGCCCGAACCCCGAGCGTTGCAGCCCCAGTGCCACCATCACGCCGTAGGAAGCCAGCGCGAACGCGAGGAACAGAGCCAACGCGAAGCGCGTGGTCGGCTGCAGGGCCGAGAGGCCGCCCTTGTTGGCGAGGAACTCCTTCATTCCAAGTCGCGTGCCCGGCGCGGCGGATTCACGGCCCTTCGTCCCGCGAGGCGCCGGCGAGGAAGCGCTCGAAGGCCGCGTTCGAGCGTCGCGCGCCGTCCTCTTCGACCACCAGCGCGGCGTGGCCGCGCTCCTCGAGGCGCGCCAGCGCGTCGGGGCCCAGCACGTGGGCGGCCGTCGACCAGCCATCCGCGTCGAGCGCGCGCGGCGCGACCACCAGGGTCGCGCGCCGGCCGACGACGGGCGCGCCGGTGCGCGGATCGAGGATGTGCGAATGCCGCCGGCCGGCGACCTGCAATCCGCGCTCGTCGTCGGCGCTCACGGCGAGCGAGGCGTTGGCGACCACGAGCGGGGCCTCGAGGCCCAGCGCGTCGCAGGCCTCGACCGTCCAACCGGCGCGGCCACGCGGAGCCTCCAGGGCGAGGATCTGGCCGCCGAAGTCGAGCAGCGCGCGTTCGACGCCCATGGCGCGCAGGCGCGCGGCCGCGCGGTCGAGGGCGTGGCCCTTGGCCAGGCCTCCGAAGTCGAGGCGCGCGTCGGGGCGCGCGAGCCGGGCCGAGCCGCCTCCTGGCGCGCGCAGCACGTGGCGCAGCCCGCACGCCTCGCGCGCTGCGCGCAGCTCGGCCTCCGAGGGCTCGCGCCCGGCGGCTTCGGCGGCGCGCCAGGCGCGCACCAGCGGGGCCGCGCCGGCGTCGTGCGCTCCCGAGCTCTCCGCGTGGAGGCGCAGCGCGGCGGCGAGCACCTCGTCCAGTTCCTTGGACAAGCGCGCCTCGCCGGCGGCGGCGGCCTCGACCCAGCGGTTCAGCTCGCTCGCGGGATCGCGCTCGGAGAGGATCGCCTCGAGCCGGCGCACCTCGGCGAAGACCGCGTTGGAGGCCGCCTGCGCCACGGCCTCGGGGGG
>JBEBCR010000248.1:0-4389 GCA_041157565.1 Planctomycetota bacterium
GCGCGGCCGCCTTGCCGTCCACGTCGACGAGCCGCACGAACTCCGCCTCGCCGTTCTTCGCCAGGTCCCAGGCGAGCGCCACGCCTTGCCGACCAGCCCCGAGCACCGTGTAGCGATGTCCCATGCGGCTCCACTATCGACGCCCGCGCCATCCGCCGCCAGCCCCGCCGCGCGGCCGTCGGACCAGCGCCGGGCGCGTCCGGGCCGCGCGTGGCGTCCACGGCGAGGAACGGGGAGGGGGGCCTCGCCTCGGAGTGGCGCGGACCATGCGCCGTCGGCGCGCGCCAGCTTCGCCAGGTCGAGCGGCGCCCGGCGGCTCGCCCGGCCACTCCGCGCTGTGGGACCGGGCTTCTCCCGCCTGGCGCGGCCGAATCGCCGATTCGCGCAACTTCGGGGGCCGGACGCGGGCGAAGGGTCCGGAGCGACAGCGCGCCCCGATAGCCGAGTCCCGCTCGGCGCCGCGCGAACGCTCCTCCAAACAGACTTCGACCCACGGCAGGTGCATCTTGAAGTTCACCGACAGCTTCCCCGGCAGGATGGCGCTGCGGCTCGCCACGGCCGCCTTCCTCGGCTTGCTTTCCATCGACCTCGTCGCGACCGCGCAGCAAGGCGCCAACCACGGCGCCGCGTGGACCAGCGCGGACATCGTCCACGTCGACCTCGCCAACGGCGTCGACAACTTCCGGCAGCAGAACCCCGGCTGGGGTGGCATCAACCAGCCGTATCGGACCGTCCAGCACGCAGTCGCGGACGTGCTGGGCAACGCGCCGCGGTACCCCATCGTGTTCAACATCGGGAGGGTGGACCATCAACCGACGAACGTCGTCCACGCGGTCTCCGATCTCCGCCTGCCCGCGCATGGCGTGAAGCTGCAGCCCTACACGGGAGCCACCGTGATCCTCGACGGCGGTGGAGACCCGTCGATCGCGTCGACGCGTCCGCCCGTGTTGTTCGTCGATTCGGCGGGCCCTCGTTGGCGCGCCGACGGCAGCGCGATGCCCGCGACCATCATCCAAGGCCTGACGATCACCGGCGGCGGCACGGGCGTGAAGCTCGACGTGGCCGCTGCCGGGTCGGAGAAGCCCCTGCGCACCGAGGTGCGTGACTGCGTCATCACGAGCAACAAGTACTTCAGCTATCGCCAATATGAATCGGGCATCTACTTCGGCGGCATCGGCATCTGGATCACCTCCAAGGCCGGAGCCGCGACGCAGTACGTGGTCGAGGGCAACAGCATCTTCGACCAGGCGGACTTCTGCCCCAACCACGACAACCCGACCAGCTACGGCATCCGGATCGACGGCCACGCGGACGCCCGCGAATCGAGCCTCATCCGAGGCAACCAGCTCCACGAGCAGGAGACCGGCATCGGCATCTACGGAAGCTCGACCAACACCTGGGTGCGTCCCCGCATCCTGTCCAACTTCCTCCGCGACCATGAACAGCATGTCTGGTCGCGCGGCGACTGTGGTCCCGTGCTGGTCAACAACACGATCTTCCGCGTGCGCGACTACTGCATCGGGCCGGATCGCCACATCATCCACCACGACGCCACGCCGTTGACCGCTGACGAGAATCCGTCGAAGGCGCGCACGGCCATGATCGTGCGCAACTGCATCATCGACTACACGCCGGTCGCTCCCATCCAGCCCGGTGGCACGCCCTCGCAGCCGCCGCCCGCCGCGCCAGGCACGCCCATCGCGTGGCCGATCAACGCCATCACGGGCAGCGGCACCGTGGACGTGGCCTGGACCGACCTCGACTGGATCGCCCCCAATCCCAACGTGGTGTTCGGCCCCGGCAACCACGTCGGCCGCCCCATCCCGTTCGCGAGCACCGCCGACCCCGTCGACCTGCACCTGGTCGCCGCCTTGCCGAATCCGGCTCCCATGATCGAGGGCGGCGACTTGGAGAGCGTCGATCCAGGATCGTCCGTCTGGCTGGATGGGGTCGGCCTGCCCTGCGACGCGCGCACGGATGTCGATGGCGACGTGCGGATCGCCGACACGAACGGCGATGGTTCGCTGCTGCCGGAGCGCGGCGGCGACGAGGTCCAGCCGATGGGCACGGGCCTGCGGCTGACCTCCACCGCCGACCGGAACGGCAACGTGCAGGACGGTTCGACGGTGGTGTTCACCATCGAGGGACGACCCAACGAACTCGTGGCCCTGTTCGGCTGGTTCGACTGCCCCACGGACGCCAACGACGACGTCGTCTACAACAACTTCGTGCTGGCGCCGGTCGGCAACGTGCTGCTGCCTCCCTGCGGACTGGTGAACTCGGCGGCGATGTTCCTCGACCAGCAGGGGCGCGCGACCGTGCCCCTGACGCTCGCGGCAGGCAAGGAGTTCCAGGCCTACTTCCAGGCGCTCGGCCTGTCGGCGTCCGGCGCGCCGACGATCGGCCTAGCCAGCAAGCGTCTGCGCATCGAGCTGAATTGACCGCGAGTGACCGATCCTGGTGGAGTCCCGTCGACTCCGCCGCGATCGATGGCGGTGCAGGGCGCCTCGTCCAATCGCGGACGGGGCGCCCGCGTCCAGTGGGGCTCCATGCCGACAGGTGGCCGGCGAGGTCGTCCGACGAGCGTTCGCCGAGCAAGCGACGCGGCAGATCGCGTTCGCGGAACCGCCAAGGGCCCGCGACGTGGCCGTGGCGCAGGTCGCTCGCGTCCGTCGCATCCTCGTCCACGCCATGGGCGGCGCCGGCCGGATCGGCCTGGTCGTCGAGCAGGCGGTCTTCCAGCACGCGGGCGCCGCGCCGTCCGCGCGGCCTAGTCCCTTCGCGGCCACAGCTGGTCGCGTTCCCGGCGCATCTCCAGCAGCAGGCGCTCGAGCACCTCGGCCTCGCCCAGCGCCTCGATCGTGTCGTGGTTCAACTGGCACACGGCGCACACCGGGCGGATGCCGCGATAGCTCATGATGTCGGCGGCGTCGAGGGCGATGTCCTCGATGCCGTACTCGGCGGCGCGCGCGGGGATGCCATCCTCGGTGAAGCCCAGGAACAGCTTCACTTCCGCGCTGGTGCGCCGGCACAGGTAGCAGCGGTCCTCCTGCCCGCTGCGGTCCAGCGCGGAGAAGTACTCGTGGAAGCGCTCGTCGAGTCCGCTCACAACAACTCTCCTTCGGGCACGCGCTCGAAGCCCAGCGGCGCGTCCTTGCGGCGCGTGAAGCCGTAGACGAGCTTCGAGAGCGGACCCTGGAAGTGCCGCGCGAGGCGCGCCAGCTCCTCGCCCAGGCCTTCCGGGTCCTTGAACTTGGGCGGCACCACGATGGCGGCGACGCCCGAACCGTCGCTGGCGCGCGCGCAGGCGCGCACGTACCTGCCGTCGTGCCGGCCGACCTCGACCAGCTCCACCGCGAGTTCGTCGGCCGCCTGCGTGCGCAGGTGGTGGACGATGAAGTCGACGCGCGCGTCGTCGACGAGGCGCGGCAGGTCGGGCGCCACCGACTCGCTCCAGACCTTGGCGCCGCGGCCGGCCTGCAGCTGGGCCGCGTGCGGCTGGATGTGGCGGAAGTGGAAGGCGAGGAAGCGGTCGGCGACGCGGTACACGCCGCGGCGCGAGCGCAACGGATCCGTGTCCGTCACCGGCACCTCGCGCTCGACGAGGCCCATGTCGCGCAGCGTCGTCAGGTACTTGTTGGCGGTGGGGGAGTCGACGCCGGCCTCCAGCGCGATGTCGCCGACCTTGTCCTTGCCGCGCGCCACGGCCGCCAGCAGCGAGGCGTAGGTCGAGGGGTTCTGCAGCTCGCTGCGCAGCAGGAAGTTGACCTCGTCGTACAGGTAGCCCTCGGGACGCAGGCACTCCTTCACCACGTTGTCCCTGAGCGGGAGGTCCTCGTCGAAGCGCCGCAGGTAGGCCGGCATGCCGCCGAGGATCGAATAGGCCTGGATGCGCTCGTCGAGCTCGCGCTTCCTGAGGAATTGCAGCGCCTCGGGCGGGCTCAGCGGCTCGAGCCGCAGCTGCGCCGTGCGCCGGCCGAACAGCGGCGAGCGCTCGGCCAGCACCACGCGCTCCATGAACGAGACCTGCGAACCGCACACGACGAGCATGAGCTTGGACGTCTTGCCGGTCGTGTCCCAGAAGCGCTGCACCAGCGAGGTCAATCCCTTCGTCGCCTCGCACAGGTAGGGGAACTCGTCGAGCACGAGCACCATGCGTTCCGAACGCGCGCGCTCGGCGGCGAACTTGAGCGCCGCGTTCCAGTCGGGGAACTCGATCGAGGCGATCGACGGGTCG
Source organism: Planctomycetota bacterium (assembly GCA_041157565.1). GTDB lineage: Bacteria > Planctomycetota > UBA1135 > UBA1135 > SXXH01. The sequence continues at coordinate 4,238 of JBEBCR010000248.1, forward strand.
GACAGCGCGTCCGCCATGGCGTCGCGCAGCGCGCGCAGGTTGTCCTTCTCGCGCACTTGCGCGGCGAGGAAGTACACGGCGCGACGTCCCTGGCAGAAGCGCTGCAGGAGCTCGGTCTTGCCCACGCGCCGCCGCCCGTAGAGCACGAAGAA
>JBEBCR010000249.1:0-14234 GCA_041157565.1 Planctomycetota bacterium
ACGCGCCAAACCGCCGGCGTCGCGAGCAGGTCGGTCGTCGGCGCGGCGAGCGTGGCGCCTTGGAAGTCCTTGGCGACCAGCAGGTCCGTCGCCTCGTCGCGGACGACATGGTTCGGACCCATCACGGCCGTGCGCAGGCTGGCCGCCAGCGGGTCGGCGTCGTTGGTCTTGGGCAACACCCAGTGCACGACGTCCAGCAGCATCGAGAGCGTGCGCACCGTGGCGCTCGGCTCTTTCGCCTCCTCGCCCTCGGCCATGCGGGCTTCGCGCGCGGCGAAGGCCGCCTCCTTCACGACCCAGCCGTTCTGCAGGCAGCTGTTCATGGGGAAGAACACGACGGTGACGAGGATCGCCGCCACGCTGGAGCGCGTGAGCACGGCCACCACGGTCGAGAGGCAATGCAGGATCGCGAACAGATAGGTCAACGTCAGCGCGCTCGCCAGGAAGCCGGGGTCGCTGTGGCCCGAGCGCAGCAGGAATCCGAGGTGCATGCCACCAACCAACAGGGAGGACAGCACGGCGACGAACAGCACGCCAGCAAGCCAGCGCGACGCGAGCAGCTTGGCGCGCGAGATGGGACGCGAGAAGACGACGTCCGCCGCGCCCTTCTCGAGCATGCGCGGCACGAAGAACGCGGTGGCTGCGATGCAGAAGAACACCCCGACCGTGCCGGCCAGGCCCTGCACGATGAACTCCTGGACGATGTAGACGAATGCTCGCGCCTGTGCATCTCCGTCCAGGCGCCCGAACCCCAGAGAGGGCAGCAGTGGCAGGTCGTCGTAGTCCAGCCGCCAAAGGCCGAACAGGATGCTGATGCCGTCCGATTTGGCGGCGATCAGGAAGGTTGGCAGGACAAGGAGGATGGTGACGACCACCAGGATGCGGAAGACCGTGTTGTCGAGGATCTGCCGCCAGGCGTCCTCGAGCAGCGCGCGCGTCGAGGGGCTCATGGGCGCTTCTCCAGCACGGCGCCGAGGAAGGACTCCTCGAGGCTCAGCTTGCGCGGCGTCATGGCGCGGATGGAGGCCCCGTGGGCGCGCAGGCGGTCGACGCAGGCGTCGATCTCGCGCTCGTCGAGGTGCAGTTCGGCCGTCGCGCCCTCGATGCGCAGGTTGCCGCCGATGCCGGCGAAGGCCTGCGCGCCGACGGGCGAGGCGAACTCGAAGCGCACCATGCCGGTGCGCGGCGTCAAGTCCGCGATCGATCCCTCGCGCACGATGCGGCCCTTGTCCATGATGACGATGCGGTCGCACATCTGCTCGACCTCGAGCAGGAGGTGCGAGTTGATGAAGATCGTCTTGCCTTGCGCCTTGAGCTCGGCCACCAGCTCGCGGATCGCCATGCGGCCCACCGGGTCGACGCCGTCCGTCGGTTCGTCGAGGAACAGCAGCTCCGGATCGTGCACGAGGGCCTGCGCCAGTCCGATGCGCTGCTGCATGCCCTTGCTGTATCCTGCGATCTTGCGGTCGGCGGCCTGCGTCATGCCCATGCGCTCGAGCAGCGCGGGCACGCGCGCCTCGATCTCCTCGCGCGTGCAGCCGGACATCATCCCGTAGATGCGCAGAAGCTCGCGCCCGGTCAGGTAGCCCGGCATGCGGTGCGCCTCGGGCAGGAAGCCGACCTTGCGGCGCGAGCGCGCGTCGCCCGGCGGCAGTCCGTGCAGGCTGGCGCGACCCTCGTGGCCGCGCACGAGTCCGAGCAGCACCTTGACCAGCGTCGACTTGCCGGCGCCATTGGGTCCGAGCAGGCCGAACACGCTGCCGCGTCCGACGGAGATGGTCACGCCATCCAGCGCGCGCACTTCCCGGCCGAACAGGCTGGTCCTGTAGCGCTTGACTAGGTTCTCCACCGACAAGATGGGGTCGGCGATGGCGGTGGTGGTCATGCGGCGTGCCTCGGGCGGAGGCCAAGGATAGCGATCGAGGCGCCCGCCGCGTCGAGCTCGCTCGTGGGCTCGACGCGGACTCCCGCGCGATTCAAGCGCCGCGGCGCGTGGTCATGGCGAGCCGCGCCGCGCCGATCCAGCCCGCGTCCGAGCCGAGTCCGGCGGGCAGGATGCGCACGCTGGCGATGCGCCGTCCGTAGCTGCGCTCCTCGAGCCCCTGGCGCACGCCGGGCTCGAGCAGGTCCGCCGCGGCGCCGAAGCCGCCGCCGAGCACGAAGGTGCGCAGGTCGAGCAGGGACAGCGCGGCGCCGAGGCCGCGTCCGAGGTCGCGGCCGATCTCCAGCAGGAACTCACGCTCGGCCGCGCTGCCGGCGCGCGCGCGGGCCGTGAGCCGCTCCAGGTCGCCGGGCGACTCCTCCGGCAGCCGCTTCTCCGCGGCGCGCCGCGAGGCGGCGGTGGCCGAGGCCAAGGTCTCGAGGCAGCCGAGGCGCCCGCAGCCGCAGCGCGGGCCGCGCGGATCGACGACCACGTGGCCGATCTCGCCGGCCATGCCGCCCGGCCCCGAGTACAGCCGACCGCCGAGCACCAGTCCGCCGCCGACTCCCGTGCCGAGCGTCACGACCAGCACGTCGTCGACGCCGCGTCCAGCGCCCAGCCAGTGCTCGCCCAGCGCCGCGACGTTGGCGTCGTTCTCGAGCGCCACTCCGCCCGAGGCAAGCCGGAGGCGCCGCGCGAGTTCGTCGCGCATCGGCACTTCCTGCAGGTCCTTCAGGTTGGGGCACTCGAGGATGCGCCCGCCGGCGTGGTCGATGAGCCCCGGCGAGCCGACGCCCACCGTGCCGTCGAGCCCGAGCTCGCGCGCGAGCTCGGCCATGCGGTCGAGCACCGCCGAGGCGCCGTCGGAAAGCCCGGTGGGGATGGAGCGGCGCTCGAGGATGCGCCCGGACTCGTCCACCACGCCGGCCTTGATGTTCGTGCCGCCGAGGTCGATGCCGACCGTGCGCACGTCAGGCCTCCGCCGCGCCCTTCTTGGCGCCGCGCTTGCCGCGTTGCGAGGCCTTCTTGTAGATCTCGAGGTACTTCTCGGCAGTGGCGGTCCAGGAGAAGTCCTGCTTCATGCAGCGCACGGCCAGGGCCTTCCACTCCTCGGCGTCCTTGTAGACCTTGCGCGCCGCGTCGAGCCCGTCGAGCAGGCTGTCGCCGCTGTAGCCCTTGAAGAGGAAGCCCGTCGGCGCGCGGTTGGCGCCGTCGCAGTCGACGATCGTGTCCTCGAGCCCGCTGTTGGCGTAGGCCACGGGCACGACGCCGTAGCGCATGCCGATGGCGCACAGGCTGTTGCTGGCGTTGAAGTGCGAGGGGAGGATCATCGCGTCGGCGGCGCCCAGCAAGGGATGCAGCGCGTTGGCGTTGAAGCCTTCGATCAGGCGGCAGCAGCCCACGAAGGTCGACTCCATCGTCTTGACCCGCTCGATGATCTCGCTGCGGCCGGTGCCGAGCAGCACGACCTGCACGCCGCGTTCGAGGATGGCGGTCAGGACCTCGGCGAGGATGTCGAAGCCGCTGTCCGCGTCGAAGCGCCCCACGACCGCGGCCACCATGCGCCGCGGGCCGTTGTCGAGCTTGAGGCTCGACTGCAGCGATGCCTTGCACTTGCGCTTGCCGTCGAGGTCCTTGTCCTTGACGGAGTACATCTGCGGCAGCAGCGGATCGTTGCTGGGATCCCAGGCCTTGTAGTCGATGCCGTTGAGGACGCCGAAGAGCTCCTTGTCGGCGGCGCGGCGCTTGAAGGTGTCCTCCAGGCGGTCGCCGCTGGCCTGGCGCAGCAGCCTGTCGCTCATGGCGGGCGAGAACGTGCCCACCAGGTTGGCGAATTCGGCGCCGGCCTTGAGGAAGCTGACCTTGCCGCCGAGCTCGACGCCGCGCGCGTGCTGGAAAACGCTGGCCGGCAGGCCCATCTTGGGCAGGACGTCGCGCTCGAAGGTGCCCTGGCGCGCGGTCGAGTGCACGGAGAAGTACGTGCCTGCGCGCGCCGCGGGGTGGTCGAGGCCCTTCTGCGCGTACTCGAGCTCCTTGACGACGGGCAGGATGCCAGTGGTCCAATCGAGGCAGTGGACGACGTCCGGCTCGAAGGAGAGCAGCGGGAAGCTCTCCAGCACCGCGCGGCAGAACACGGTGAAGCGGCGCCAGTTGTCCTGGTGGGGACCGTCCTGGTCGCTGTACACGCTCTTCGTGCGCAGGAGCTGCGGATGGTCGATGAGGACCACCGGCAAGTCGCCGATGTGGCCGGTCAGCACCGTGGCCGAGGTGCGCGACTGCCCGTCCTTGACGCGCGCCTCGCCGACCGTGTGCAGGTCCTGCAGCGCGCGGTCTTGGAGGTCGCGCGTCCAAGGCAGGAACACGCGCACGTCGGCGCCGGCTTGGCGCAGGGCGCGCGGCAGGGCTTCCGAGACTTCCGCCAGACCGGTGAGTCGCACCAGCGAGTGGAGTTCGGGAGTGACGAAGGCGACCTTCAAGCGTCGTCGTGCGTCCTTGGAGGATGCGCGGCCCGCGCGTCGCGCGGGTGCGCGCCGAGCCGGCCGAACGGGGCAGCGAAGTTGTGAGGAGCGCACCTTGCCGCTCGTGCAAGGTGTGCCCGAAGAATCTAGGGGAGGTCACCGAGGGAGTCCGTTCCCGGGTGCTGCGGTGTTTCTAAGTTGCTTGAAAGCAAAGACTAGCGGCGGTGAATGGACTGTGTATCCGACTGTTTACATAGTAGTAAACAATCGAGAGCTCGGCTCGATTCCTAGGATCTGCCGCCGATGCAACCCGCCTTGAGCGATCTGTCCCTCGAGCTGTTCTCGCAACGCCTCGCCGAGCGCACCGCCACGCCTGGTGGCGGATCCGCCGCGGCCGCTTGGATCGCCGATGCCGCGGCGTTGCTGGCGATGGTGGCGCGCTTCTCCACGGGCGAAGCCCACGCTGCCGTGTCGGCGGACATGGAGGAGCGCGCGCGACTCGGCGAGCGCCTGCGGCGCCGCTGCCTCGAGCTCGTCGACCTCGACGCGCGCAGCTACGACGCCGTGTCGGCGGCCTTCAAGATGAAGAAGGACGACGAGGCCCAGAAGGCGGCGCGCTCGGCCGCCATCCAGGCCGCGTCCAAGGGAGCGCTCGAGACGCCGCTCGAGACCATGGAGCGCGGCTGCGAGGTGCTGGAGTGCCTGGCCGCGGCCGCCGCCGCATCGAACAAGAACCTCGCCACCGACCTCGCCAGCGGAGCGCTGGCCGCGCAGGCAGGACTCGAGGCCGCCTGGTTGAACGTGCGCGTCAACGCCGGTTCCATCAAGGACAAGCCCTGGGTGGACGAGCGCCTGGCGCGCGGCGAAGCGCTGCGCGCGCGCGCGCAGTCCGCCCTGCGCATCGTCCTGGGCCACGCCGACGGCGTCCTGGCCGGCTGAACGCGCAACCTCCACCACGACCGGACACGCCCATGCACAAGCTCGTCCTCCTGCGCCACGGCGAGAGCCAGTGGAACCGCGAAAATCGCTTCACCGGCTGGCGCGACGTGCCCTTGTCCGAGAAGGGCGTCGAGGAGGCGCGCGAGGCCGGTCGCCGACTGAAGGCCGCGGGCTTCCAGTTCGACCGCGCGCACACGAGCTACCTCAAGCGCGCCATCACCACCCTGTGGCACGCGCTGCAGGAGCTCGACCAGTGCTGGATCCCGGTGCACAACGACTGGCGCCTGAACGAGCGCCACTACGGGGCGCTGACGGGCCTCGACAAGGCCGAGACCGCGGCCCTGCACGGCGAGGCGCAGGTGCTCTTGTGGCGCAGGAGCTTCGACATCCCGCCGCCGGCCTACGAGCGCGACGATCCGCGCAACCCGGCCAACGATCCCCGCTACCGGCACCTGTCCGACGCGGAGCGTCCGCTGGCCGAGTCGCTGAAGGACACCATCGCGCGCGTCGTGCCCTGCTTCGAGGCCGAGATCGCCCCGCGCATCCAACGCGGCGAGCGCGTGCTCGTGGCGGCCCACGGCAACTCGCTGCGCGCGCTGATCCAGCACTTCGAGCGCATGGACGAGGCGAAGCTGGTCGGGCTCAACGTGCCCACGGGCATCCCGCTCGTGTACGAGCTCGATGCGCGGTTGAAGCCCTTGTCGAGCCGCTACCTCGCCAGCGACGCGGAGATCGCCGCCGCCACGCACGCGGTGGCGGCGCAAGGCAAGGCCCGCCACTGAGCGGGCGCGCGCGCCTCAGACCTCGTCCAGCGAGCGGCCCATCAAGGCCTTCTGCGCGACGTTGTTCATCAGCAGCGCCGCCAGCGGCAGCGAGGCGCGCTCGAACTCGTCGCGCGCCTTCTGCAGCGCCTTCGCGTCGCGCCCCTCGGCCGCCGCCTTGGCGCGGGCCAGCGCCTCCTCGAGGTCGAGCAGCGACTCCTTGTCGAGCCCGGCCCGCGCCGCGTTGAGGTTCTTCTCGACGGCGCGCGCCATCATGCCGATCTCGATGGCGAGGTCGGCCGCGCGGCGCGCCTCGAAGTCGTCCTGCGCGTGCGAGTACGAACTCGAGAGCATCGACTCGACCTCCGCGTCGGTCAGTCCGTGCATGGGCTGCACGTCGATCGACGCGCTGGCGCCGCTCCTCTCCTCCTTGGCGGTGACGGTGAGGACGCCGTCGGCGTCGATGTGGAAGCGCACGCCGACCTTCGCCATGCCGGCGGGCATGGGGGGGATGCCGCGCAGCTTGAAGCGCCCGAGGCTGCGGCAGTCGGCCGCCAACTCGCGCTCGCCCTGCACGATGTGGAAGTCGATGCCGGTCTGGTCGTCGGCGTAGGTGGTGAAGCCCTCGGTCGCCGAGCAGGGCACGGTCGAGTTGCGCTGGATGATCTTGGACACGGCGCCGCCCATCGTCTCAACGCCCAGGGACAGCGGGGTGACGTCGAGCAGCAGCACGTCGCGCTTGCCGCCGACGAGGATGTGGGCCTGCACCGCGGCGCCGAGCGCGACGACTTCGTCGGGGTTCAGCTCGACGTGCGGCTTGCGCCCGAAGAAGGCCTCGACGCGCGCGCGCACGCAGGGGATGCGCGAGGATCCGCCCACCAGCACGACTTCGTCGACCTGCGTGGTCGAGAGCCTGGCGTCGGACAGCGCCTGCGCGCAGGCCGCCATGGTGCGGGCCACCAGCGGGGCGACCAGCGCCTCGAACTCGGCGCGCGACACCTCGCGGCGCCACGCGACGCGCCGCTCGGGCAGCACCAGGTGGATCTCGGCGCGCGGGGCCGTGGACAACTCGATCTTGCAGCGCTCGCAGGCGAGGCGCAGCGCCTGCTGGCAGCCGGGGTCGGCCAGCACCTCCGCGCCGTGCGCTGCGGCGATCTCCTCCCGCGCGAGCCCGACCAGCGCGGCGTCGAAGTCGTCGCCGCCGAGGTGCGTGTCGCCGGCGGTCGACAGCACGCGGAAGACGCCTTCCTCGATCGAGAGCACCGTCACGTCGAAGGTGCCGCCGCCCAGGTCGTACACGACCACCGCGCCCTTGTCGCGCTGGTCGAGGCCGTAGGCGAGGCTCGCCGCCGTGGGCTCGTTGACGATGCGCAGCACCTCGAGCCCCGCGAGGCGCGCGGCGTCGCGCGTGGCCTGGCGCTGCGTGTCGTCGAAGTACGCCGGAACGGTCACCACGACGCGCGTGGGAGCGGGCTCGCCAAGGGCGCGGCTGGCGGTCTCGTGGACCTTCCTCAGCACCAGCGCCGAAAGCTGCTCGGGCGTGTACTTCCTGCCATGCACCTCGAGCTGGATCAGGCCGCGCTCGGTCTCGCTGGCGGCGTACGGCAAGGTGGCGAGCTCCTGCGCCACGTCGGCGAGTCCCCGGCCCATGAAGCGCTTGATCGAGAACAGCGTGTCCCGCGGGGAGGCCACGGCCTGCTCGCGCGCGGCCTGCCCGACGACCACCGCGCCCTCGCGCGGGAAGTGCACCACGCTCGGCACGAGCGCGCTTTCGCCCTCGACGCGCAGCACCTGCGGCCGGCCGTCCTTCCAGATCGCCGCCAGAGAGTGCGTGGTGCCGAGGTCGATGCCGAGCGCGCGCGCCTCCTTGGGGGCGGTCGGCTGGTTGAGGACGTTGAGTTCGATGTAGCCCATGGGGGAGGGAGCGTCGTGGTGCGGCCTTGCTTGGCGCGCGGGAGTTCAGTTTCGCGCGGCGGCGAGGCGCAGCGCCTCGAGCTCGCCCAGCGCGCGGTCGAGGTAGCGCACGGCCGCCAGCCGCGAGCGCGCCAGGGCGAGGCGCGCGTCGCCGCGCGGCGGCGCGGGAACGAGGAGCGCGCGCAGCGCGGCCAGTTCGCCCGCGCGGCGCTCGAGCAGCTCGTCGGACAGCGCGGCCAGTTCGTCGCTCCACGAGCGCGACTCGCGCGCCTCTTCGAGCGACTCGTTCCAGTCGAGCACCTCGACCAGGAACTCGCGCGGCATCTCGCGCGAGGTGGACTCGTCGGGACCGCCGAGCAGGACGACCAGCGCGTCGGCGCGGCGCGCCCCGTCGGCGAGGATGGCGTGGGCGCGGTTCAGCCGCGCGCTGTGCGCCTCGGCGAGGGCGCGCGCAGCCTCGTCGCCGCCGTGGAAGTCGGGGTGCACGAGGCGCGAGCCCGAGAGCAGCCGCCTCCTCAGCAGCGCCTCGTCGAGGTCGAAGGCCGGCTCGAAGCCGAGCTCGGTCCACGGATCGCGCTCGCCGGCGAGCGGCTGCAGCGCACCGCAGGCCTTGCAGGCGCAAGGCAGCTCGAGGGCGGCGCCGCAAGTCGTGCAACGCGCGCCCATGGACTCAGACCGAGAAGCTCTCGCCGCAGCCGCAGGACTTGGCCGCGTTCGGGTTGCCGAACTTGAAGCCGCGCCCCATGAGGTTGTCCTCGAAGTCGATCTGCGTGCCGTTCAGGTACAGGAAGCTCTTGGGGTCGCACACGACCCGCACGCCCTCGACCTCCGTCACCTGGTCGACTTCGCTGACCTTGTCGTCGAAGCCCAGCGTGTACGAGAAGCCCGAGCAGCCGCCGCCCTTGACGCCCACGCGCAGCGCGGTCTCCGGCGGCAGGTTCTGCTCGTGGATGATCCGGCGGATCTCCTTCTGGGCCAGCTCGGTCAGCGTGATCACTTGGCCTCCTCCTTCTGCTTCGCCTTCCAATCGGCGATGGCCGACTTGATGGCGTCCTCGGCCAGCACGCTGCAGTGGATCTTCACCGGCGGCAGCGACAGCTCCTTGACGATCTGCGTGTTCTTGATCGCCATCGCCTCGTCGATCGTCTTGCCCTTGATCCACTCGGTCGCCAGCGAGCTGCTGGCGATGGCCGAGCCGCAACCGAAGGTCTTGAACTTGGCGTCCACGATGCGGTCGCCCTCGACCTCGATCTGCAGCTTCATCACGTCGCCGCACTCGGGGGCGCCGACGACGCCGGTGCCCACGCTGTGCTTCTTCTTGTCGAGCGAGCCGACGTTGCGGGGGTTGTTGTAGTGGTCGATGACCTTGTCGCTGTATGCCATGTTCGCGATTCCTTGCGCGTCGTCGTCCGCGTCGTTCAGTGTCCGCCTTGCCAGTTCACCGTCGAAAGGTCGATGCCTTCCTGGACCATCTCGTACAGCGGCGACAGCTCGCGCAGGCGCTTGACCGCGCCCACGAGCTGGTCCACCGCGAAGTCGACCTGCTCCTGCGTCGTGAAGCGGCCGAAGCCGAAGCGGATCGAGCTGTGCGCCAACTCGTCGCCGACACCCATCGCGCGCAGCACGTGGCTGGGCTCGAGGCTGGCCGAGGTGCAGGCCGAGCCCGAGGACACCGCGATGTCCTTGATGCCCATGATCAGCGACTCGCCCTCGACGTAGCTGAACGAGAGGTTGGAGTTGTTCGGCAGGCGGTGGCGCACGTCGCCGTTGATGGTCACGAAGTCGAGCGCCTGCATGACGCGCGACTCGAACTGGTCGCGCAGGCCTTGCGTGTGCGCGCGGTCCTTCTCCATCTCGAGCTTGGCGATCCGGCAGGCCTCGCCCAGTCCCACGATGCCCGGCACGTTCAAGGTGCCCGAGCGCATGCCGCGCTCGTGCCCGCCGCCGTCCATCTGCGCCACGAGGCGCACGCGCGGATTCTTGCGCCGCACGTAGAGCGCGCCCACGCCCTTGGGGCCGTACATCTTGTGGCCGGACAGCGCCAGGAGGTCGACATGGTCGGCCTCGACGTCGATCGGCACCTTGCCGGCGGCCTGCGTCGCGTCCGTGCACAAGAGCACGCCCTTCTCCTTGCACAGCGCGCCAATCTCGCGGATCGGGTTGATCGTGCCGACCTCGTTGTTGGCCCACATCAGGCAGACGAGGATCGTGTCGGGGCGCAGCGCGGCGCGCACCGCTTCGAGCTCGACGCGCCCGGCCTTGGTCGGCTCGAGGTAGGTGACCTCGAAGCCCTCCTTCTCGAGGTGCTTGCAGGTGTCGAGCACCGCCTTGTGCTCGACGAGGCTCGTCACGATGTGGCGGCCCTTCTCGGCGTACATCTGCGCGACGCCCTTGATGGCGAGGTTCAGCGACTCGGTGGCGCCCGAGGTGATGACGATCTCCTTGCCCGAGGCGCCCAGCAGCTCGCCGATGCGCTCGCGCGCCCCTTCGACGGCCTCTTCGGCCTGCCAGCCGAAGGCGTGGCTGCGGCTGGCCGCGTTGCCGTAGTGCTCCGTGAAGTAGGGGAGCATGGCCTCGAGCACTCGCGGGTCGAGCGGCGTCGTCGCCTGGTAGTCGAAGTAGATCGGCAGCTTCATCTTGGTGTGCGCTTGGTGGTTCAGGTGCCGGTCGGCCGCGCGACGGCGGTCGCGGCCGCTTGCGTGGACAGGGGCACGAGTCGCGAGGGCTCCACGAGCGAGCGCAGCGTCGTGCGTTCCATGAGGCCCCAGATGCCGTCGCGCACGCGGTGCAGCGGAGAGCGGATGGGGCACACCGGTTCGAGGCCGCAAGCCGAGGCGGACTTCGGCGCTCCGGCCTCGACGACCACGGCGTGCTCCGGGGCGTGCTCAGGGGCGTGGTCGAAGTCGGCGGGAGCGTGCGTCGAGTCGCAGGACGAGACGCTCGGGCGGCCTTCGAGCGCCGCGACGATGTGGGCGAGGGTGATGTGCTCGGGCGCGCGCCGCAGCGCGTAGCCGCCGTCCTTGCCGCGCGCCGATTCGACCAATTCGGCGCGCGAGAGGTCCTTCAGGACCTCGGCCAATAGTCGCTTGGGCACCGGGTAGTGGTCGGCGATCTCGCGCACCGACACGAAGGCGCCACCCTTGTCCGCGAGGTGGACGAGGGCGATCAAGCCGTACTCGGTGCGCTTCGTGAGTTGGATCATGCCGCCGCGGTTGGCTGCGCCAATCCGCATGCTTTGGGTGCTATTTAGGTCCGCGGCGAAGGGGATGGAACCCGCTCGCATGGGGCCTTGGCGTGGCTTGGACCACGCCGCTGGACTCTCCAGTCTAGGGCAGGCAGGGTCCGGCAACCATGCCCCGCCTTAAATTCTCTCGTCCACGGCAGGGTCTTCGCTGGAGCTCGGTCCGCCAAAAGCGGATCTCGAAGTAGGGAATTGCGTCTTCGAGACTCGCCGACCGAACCCAAGGCCGCTGCTGGATGGGGCGGCTAGGGCGGTCCGCGGCTGGGGCGGTCCAGGGCTCATGGTTCCTTGGCGTCTGGGCCGTTCGGGGGGGGGGGCCTGCGTTCCCCGACCTGCGCTTCTGCATGCTGGCCACTGGGGAGGCCTCAAGCGGGTTCCTTCCGGGGCCGAAAACCACAGCATGAGCGCGGAACCCGACCCGTTGTGCTTCACCTGCGGCTTGGCCTACGACGGGCGCCACTTCAACCGCCTCAAGAACGGCGCCGTGTGTCCCACGTGCCGCGATCGGCTGCTCGACAACCTGCCGGCGCCCTTGCCGCGGCGCGCCACGAGCGACGAGGAGCAGCAGGTGGGCGCCAATGCTCGTCACGGCGCGCTGCACATGTTGCGGCCGGTGGCCGCCGACGACTCCAGCGACGAGTGATGCGCCGGCCGCCCGGCGCGCCGGTCGGGGGCCAGCTTCGCCAAGCACGTCGCGGCCGAGGTCCGCGCGCCCGTGCGTTCTGGGCGAGCTTGCGCCTCCTCGGCGGCATGCGCCCCGCCTTCGACGCCGACCAGTGTCTGGGCCCCGGTTGATCGAGTCTGGAGTCGACCCCGCGCCAGCCTCCATCCCCTTGACGCGAAGGCGCGCCGTTCGACACGCGCCCGGTGACAAGGGATGCGTGGCAGCCAGCGCCGCCGCCAGCAAGGCCCGCGTCGTCGCTCGCGCCGCCGCCTGGAAGTTCGCGGCGCGCGTCGCGCCCCGCGACGCTCACGTGCTTGGCGCCGCGTAGGGCTCGAGCATGGCGCGCAGAGCCTCGGGCAAGGCCACGGGCTTGCGTGGTTGCGCGGCGAGCGCGACGCAGGCCAGCTCGACTTCGACGGTGGCGAGGTGCGTGCCGTCCTCGCGGTGCATCTGCGTGTGGAAGGTCACCGAGGCGGCGCGCAGTCGCGCCACGTGCGTGCGCAACACCAGGCGCTCTTCGTAGTAGGCGGGCGAGCGGAAGCGCAAATGCAAGGAGCGCACCGGCAGGGCCAAGCCATCGCGCTCCATCTGCGCGTAGGACGCCCCGGCTTGGCGCATCAACTCGGTGCGCGCCTCCTCGGCGTACAGCACGTAGTTGGCGTGGTGGACGACTCCCATCTGGTCCGTCTCGCCATAGCGGACGCGCAAGGTGTGCTCGTGGTGCTGCATGCGGTCGGGTTCGAACCGTGGAGCCGCGCGCGCAGGCCGAGGCGCGCCGGTCGGGCGCGGATTCTAGGGTGCGCGACGCCAAGCACGGCATCCAACCGCTCGAGTGCGGCGTGGGCCGATGGCGAGCACCCTGCTTGGCGGGTACAACATCGGTCCGACTTCCATGCCCCTCGCCGAACCCCGCGCCAATCCAAACGTCGCCACGGTCCTGACCTGGCTGGTCCCGGGCGCCGGCCACCTCTACCTCGGCCAACCGCTGGTGGCCGTGGTCGGCTTCGTAGTCGTCATGGGCCTGTACGCATTGGGCTTGCAGTTGTCGGATGGGATGCTGTTCGAGCTGCTGCAAGTCGATTTGCGCTCGCCCTTGGCGGGCCTGCTCGCGCCGGAGGCAGCCAACATCCTGGGGTCGGTGTGGCACATGAAGGCGCACGGCTACGGCACAGGCCTGCCGCGTCCCTTCCCGGACACGCTGCAAGCCGGGGTGTGGTGCACCGCCGTGTCGGGCCTCCTCAACGCGTGCTTGATGGTCAAGGCCAACATGGACGCGCGCAGCCCCGCGCAAGGCGCGCTGCTCGGCACGCGGCCGGCGTTGCTCGTGCTCGCGGGCTGGATCGTCCCCGGCCTCGGGCATTGGCTGCAAGGGCGCCGTCGGCGCGCGGCGCTGGTGTTCCTGCTGATCACGGGCATGGTCGTCCTGGCGAGCGGCCTCGCCCAAGGCGCCAACCTCGATCGCGAGCGGCACTTCTACTACTGGGCGGGCCAGTTCCTGGCAGGCGGGCCGGCTCTGGTGCTCGAGTGGATCCATGGTCACGCCCTCGTGCGCGGCCACATCCCGTACAACGACGCGGGCCTGTGCTTCGGAGCCGTCGCCGGCTTGTTGAACGTGCTGGCGCTGCTGGACGTGCAGGGAGTCGAATCCGAGCGCTTGCTTGGCGCCGCCCCCGAAGTGGATGACAAGCCGAAGGCGCCCGGCGCTCCGACGATCATCGGTGGCGGCCAAGCTGCTGGAGGCGTCCAGTGAAGGACCCCGTCGTGCACCTGGCGTTGTTCGTCGCCATCACGGCGGCGATCGTCGTCCTCTCGGGGATCTATTCGGAGCAGGACGACTCCGCGCTGGCGCGCCAGTTGCCGCGGCGCTTCCTGATGTTCGCCGGTGGCGTCGCCTTGTTGACGATCGCCATGGTGGTGGCGGAAGCCACCTTGGCGAGCTCGAACTGAGACGCCGCTCGTGGGCGAGCGCCGCCGACTCCGCGCGGCCAACGTGCGCCGCGAACAAGCGGCATGACGGAGAGCCCGCCCTCCCGCGCCCAAGCAGCGCCGCGTGGCGCTCATGGCACGAGCCTCCACAGTCCACCCGGGGCGCGCACGACCACGCCGCGCAGTTCCAGCTCGACCAGCGTCGCCAGCACCTGCACCGTGTCGGCGCGCGAGCGTTCTACCAGTTCCGCGGTCGCGAGCGTTTCGCCCTGCAGCAGCAGGGCCAAGGCGCGTTCCAGGCCCGCCAGTTCATCGACGCAGGGCTTGCGCTCGGCGAGCGCGGGAGGAAGTCCGGCCAGTTCGACGAGGATCTCCTCGGGATCCTCGACCAAGGTGGCTCCGTCGCGCA
>JBEBCR010000250.1:0-2786 GCA_041157565.1 Planctomycetota bacterium
CGGAGGGCGGGTTGGCCGACATCGAGGCGTTGTGCGCGGCGCACCCGGAGTTGGCGGGCGAGCTGCGGCGGCTGCACGAGCGGCAGGCGCGCTGGGGCGGGTTGGTGGCGGAGCCGGAGGCGGATCGCGAGCTCGATCCGGACTTCGCTGGCGCGCTCGTTGGCGACGCTGGGCGCGGGGACGGACCGTCGTTGTTCCACCGTTCGGGCGCGGGCGCGGCGGCGCAGCCCGCGCGCGGGCTCTCGTTCGCCGGCGGCGAGGTGGTGGGCGGGTTCCGCCTCGTCAAGTTCCTTGGACGCGGGGGCATGGGCGAGGTGTGGGAGGCCGAGCAGCAGGGGCTGCGGCGGCGCGTGGCGCTGAAGTTCCTGCTGGACGCGCGCTTCGACGAGCGCGTGCTGCAGTACTTCCTGCGCGAGGCGCGCGCCGGCGGCCGCGTGCGCCATCCGAACGTCGTCGCCACGATCGCCAGCGGGTCCGACGGCGGGATCGACTGGATCGCGCAGGAACTCGTGCGCGGATCGCGCTCGCTGCGCGACGCGATCGAGGACCTGCGGCGCCTGCCGCAGTTGCCGTCCGCCTACCACGCGGGCGTCGCGCGCCTCGTCGAAGGCGTCGCGCGCGGCATGCAGGCGGCGCACGAGGCGGGCGTGGTGCACCGCGACTTGAAGCCGCAGAACATCCTCGTCGACGAGCGCGACCAGCCGCGCATCGTCGACTTCGGCCTGGCGCGCGTGGCCGACGAGTCGATGCTGTCGAAGAGCGGCGAGGTGGTGGGCACGTGGCACTACATGAGCCCGGAGCAGGTCGCCGGCAGCCGCGGCGGGCTCGACCACCGGAGCGACATCTTCAGCCTGGGCGTCGTGCTGTACGAGCTGGCGACGCTGGAGCGGCCGTTCACGGGCGACTCGGAGACGGCCGTGGCGCGCCGCATCGCGCAGGACGAGCCGGCCGATCCGCGCAGCCTGCGCTCGCAATGCCCGCGCGACCTGGCGGTGGTGTGCCTGAAGGCGCTGGAGAAGCGCCCGGAGGCGCGCTACCAGTCGATGGAGCAGTTCGCCGAGGACTTGCGCCGCGTGCAGGCCCACGAGCCGATCCGCGCGCGCCCCGCCGGCCCGCTCGAGCGCGCGCGCAAGTGGTTCCGGCGCAACCCCGCGCTGGGCGTGGGCCTCGCCGCGGGCGCGCTGTTCCTCGCCTCGGTGTCGACGCTCGCCGTCGTCGCCTTCGTGCAGGCGCGCCGCGCCGAGCTGGCGGCCGAGGAGGCGCGCCGGAAGACCGCCGACGTGCTGGCGCTGTCGGCGCAGAAGGAGCACGACGAGCTGGTGGCCGAGGCGCGCGCGCTGTGGCCCATCGACGACGCGCTGGCGCCGCGCTGCGAGGCGTGGCTCGCGCGCGCTCGGCGCCTGGTCGAGGGTGGTGGAGGCGACGCGGCGGCGGACGCGGCGCCGCGTCCGTCCCTCGCCGAGCATCGCGCCAAGCTCGAGTCCCTGCGCGCCGCCGCGGCGCTCGCGCCGCTCGGCGTGGCGGACGCGTGGTGGGAGCAGCAGCTTGGAAGGCTCGTGGCGGACCTGGAACTGCTCGTCGACGAGTCGCGGGGCGGACTGGCCACGCGCGGGATCTCCCCGACCACCGGTTGGGGCGTCGCGCGCAGGCTCGAAGTCGCGCGCGGCAGGCGCGCTCGGACCACCGACGGCCCCGAGGCTGCGCGGCGCTGGAACGAGGCGCTGGCGTCGATCGCGGCGTCGGAGCGCTACCGCGACGCGCGCTGGCCGGGTGGACGCCTTTCGCCGCAGGTGGGGCTGTCGCCGCTGGAGCAAGACCCGCGCTCGGGGCTGTGGGAGTTCCTCGTCGACTCGAGCGGTGACGAACCCGCGCGCGGCGCGGACGGCAGGCTCGCGCGCGACGAACGTGGTCAAATGCGCTTGACGGAGGCCACGGGCCTCGTCCTGGTGTTGCTGCCCGGTGGCGAGGCTTGGCACGGCGCCCAGGCCACCGATCCCGCGGGGCGCAACTACGACCCGCAGGCGGAACCGGTCGAAGGACCGCCCAAGCGGTACTTGTTGTCGCCGTACTTCGTGGGCAAGCACGAGGTGACCCAGGCGCAATGGCTCCGGTTGACGGGAGCCAACGCGGCGTACTACACGAAGGAGCGCGTGCCCGAGTACATCGCCGGCACCGGGCACCCCTTGGAGCAAGCGTCCCAGCGCGACGCCACCACGGCCTTGGCGTGGCTCGGCCTCGAGTTGCCCACGCATGTGCAATGGGCCCACGCCGCGCGAGGCGGCACTTCGACCCCGTGGTGGACCGGCGCGGAGCGCGAGTCCTTGCGCGGCAACATCAACATCGCCGACGCCGCGGTGCTGCGCGCCGGAGCGGGCTGGACCACGGCCAAGGACTGGCCCGACCTAGACGACGGCTTCGTGCTCGCCGCTCCGCCGGGCTCCTTCCCCGCCAACCCCTTCGGGCTGCACGAGGTGCTCGGCAACGTCTCCGAATGGTGCCGCGACGGTCGCCTCGCCGAAGATCTGGAGGGCACCCTCGATCCCGTGGGCGCCATGGGCGAGTACTCGCGCCAGTATCGAGGCGGCTGCTACTCGGACCGCGCCTCGACGCTGCGCGCGTCGTACTGGGTCGAGGAGTCGGACGGCTATCGCGATTCCAGCGTGGGCGTGCGCGTTTCGCGGGCGGTCCAGCCCTGACGCGCGCGCGGATTCCTTGGCATCATGTCGAGGATGGGAGACGCCCACGACTCGTCGCCGCCGATGTTCGGCTCGCGCGGCCCTTCGTCG
>JBEBCR010000251.1:0-3995 GCA_041157565.1 Planctomycetota bacterium
AGGAAGCGCGGCATGTCGTCGGCGTTCCACTCGCGCAACGCGCGCGAGCCTTCGGCGTACTGGCGCGCGAGCGATCGACAGCGCTGGCCGTAGCCGCCGATCTCGACCATCACCGGGTAGCGGCGCTGCGGTTCGTCCGCATGGCCCTTGGGGAGCAGCACCGCCGCGCGCAGGTGCATCTCGCGACCGTGGAAGCGCGAGAGGTGCTCCGAGCGCAGCTTCACGAACCTCACGGCGCTCGTGTCCGCGGGCAGGTCTTCCATGCCCACGGGCTCGGCGAGCTCGAGGCGCAGTGCTTCCCGCAGCGCGGGGTCGAAGCGCACGACGCGCGGGACGCTCTGCAGGTTGCCGGGCGCGTCGAGCACCAGCAGGTCGGGGTTGCTGCGCAGGAAGGCCTGCACGCGGTACTCGCCCTGGGGGAGGCGCGCGAAGCTCGCCAGGGGGAACGAAGCCGAGTCCGCGTCGATGGTGGCGAGGGCGCCCTTCGTCCAATCGGGCGCGTCGACACCGAAGAGCGGCGCCGCGTCGAGGCCGGTGTCCCCCACGAGCCGGCGCGGTTCGCGCGACGCGACCGGGGCGAACACCACCAGCACGCGGCCGCCCGCGTGGGCTGGTTGCACCCCCGGCGCCAGGGCCACCTCGACGCGCGCTTGCGCCGAGGCCGCGCCGCCGCACAAGGCGAGGACCAGGGGGACGAGCGCCGAGGCGGCGAGGACCGAAGCGAGCTTGGGGCGCGAGGCGGCGAGGACGAGGCGTGGCGCGGCGGCGAACATGGCGCAGAGGCTAGCGCGCGCGGCCGCCGCGCTCACTTCCTCGCCAGCCAGCGCTCGAAGAGCAGCGTCGTGAAGGGCGGGAAGGCCGAAGCCACGCCCAAGGCGAGCGCCAACGGGCCGAGCCGCAGGTGGCGCACGACCTCCAGCACGCCGAAGAGGTACGCGACGAAGAGCGCGCCGTGGATCGGCCCCATGATCCGCACGCCGATGGGGTTGGCGTGGTCCGAGTACTTGAACCACATGCCGACGAGCAGGCCCGCCCACGAGGCGGCCTCGGCGATGGCGACGACGCGGAAGCGTCCGAGCGGGGTGGCGAGCAAGCGCAGCATGGACGCGGCAGTCTAGCGGCGGCGGGCGTGGATGCGGGCGGGCCCCCCTTGGCGAGGGACCCGCCCGCCTGTCGCCGCGAACGGCGGATGCTCAGGTGCCGATCAACCCGCCGTCGATGCGGCGGATCGCCAGCGTCGCTGGACGGGGACGCGCGCCGGATCCGTTCGGCCACGAGCTGACCGTCGCCGGGTTGGCGTTGGTGGGCGCGCCGAAGAGCCCGTTCCAGTAGTTGGTGGACTCGCCGGGATGCTGGATGTTGACGAAGATGGTGCGCTTGTCCGGCGACAGCACCACGCCGGTCACTTCGCAACCGCGCGGGCCGGTCAGGAAGCGCTTGAGCTCGCCCGTCGCGGGATTGGCCACGAGCATCATGTTGTTGGCGATGCGGTCGTAGCCCCGATCTTGGCGGTTCTGCGACGAGTTCGAGATGTCCGTCTGGATCCACAGGCGACCTTCGTCGTCGCACCACAAGCCGTCCGGCGAACCGAACAAGGGCTGCGTGGCGGGCACCAGCGGGTCGTACTGGTTGTCGCCGGCCAGGAGGAAGATGCTCCAGTCGAAGCTCGTCAGGCGGTGGTCCCCGCCCGTCTCCTTCAGGCGCACGATGTGTCCGTAGGGGTTCGGGTCGCGGTTGCTGTTGTGGGGCGCGTTGTTCCCGGTGCCGTTGGTGAAGGTGACGTAGACGTCGTCGGTCGTCTCGTTGACCGCCACCCACTCCGGACGGTGGCAGCGCGTCGCGCCGACGGCGTCGGCGGCTTGGCGCGTGCGGATCAGGACGTCCGCCTGGTCCGCCCAACCGTTGGCGACGGTGAGCGGGCCGCTGCCGTGCTCGAGCAGCAGCCACTCGCCGGTGCCGTTGGCGTTGAACTTGGCGACATAGAGCTTGCCGAAGTCGAGCGGGCTCTGGCCGTTCGCGAGCATCTGCGCCCAGGGCGCGTCGCTGACGTACTTGTAGAGGTAGTCGCCGTTCTCGTCGTCGCCGCTGTACACGCAGACGTGGCCGGCCGACTGCGTGCACCAGGCACCCTCGTGCTTGAAGCGTCCCAGCGCGGTGCGCTTCACGGGCGTGCTGGCGGGGTTGAAGGGATCGATCTCGACCACCCAGCCGAAGCGGTTGGGTTCGTTGGGGTTGGCGTTGAGGTCGAAGCGCGGCTCCGCGACGTGCCAGCCGTAGCCGAAGCCGCTGGCGGTCAGGCCGTAGCGCGCCTGCAGCGGAGTGGCGGTGTAGGGGCCGTTGGCCCCGAAGTAGCCGTTGAAGTTCTCCTCGCAGGCGAGGTAGGTCCCCCAAGGGGTGTGGCCGTGGCCGCAGTTGTTGAGCGTGCCCAGCGGGTTGGGCACCACCGTCGACTGCAGCGCGGGGTGCGTGGCGGAGACGGGGCCGGAGAAGGCCACGGGCGTGCTGCCCGTGACGCGGCGGTTGTAGGGCGAGCCCACGAGGTGCTTCCAGTTCGACGTCGAGTCGCGACGCAGCTCGACCACCGTCACGCCGTGGCCCGCCAGCGCCTTGGCGACCTTCTCGCGGCCGGCGGCGTCGTTCGTGATCGAGGCGCCCTGCGCGGCGGTGTAGATCTGCGAGGCGTCCGTGTACTCGTGGTTCAGGACCAGCAAGCCGCGGCGGTTGGGGTTGGCCGGGAAGCGGAAGTAGTGCATCCCGTCGTGGTTGAAGCCGACTTGCTGCGCCTGCTCGGCGGCGGTGTTGCTCGCGTCCTCGCGGAACTCGGCCGCGCCGAGGAACAGCGGGGTGCCCCAAGGCACGATCACCTTGTAGGTGTACCCGGCGGGGACGACGACGGTGTCCGCGCTGCTCGGCGGGACTTCGGCGAAGCCAAGCGTGGGCGTGCCGCCACTGGCGCCGAAGGACGGCGCCGCCGACGCGCGACCCGACAGGGTGGCGCCGCCGAGGAACTGCAGCGCGGCCGCGCCGAGCGCGCCACCGAGGACCGTGCGGCGGTCGAGCTGCGATTGGATGAGGTCGAGGAGCTGGGGGGAGCCGGTGGCGTTGGAACCCTGCGGATTCTCGTCGCGGAGGAGATCGTTGTCGCGGTCGATCATGGGGAGGACCATCTAGGTGCCGGATGAGGTGGAACGCGAGGCGATCGCCTCGCTCGTTGGCGCCCATGAAGCCCGCGCTCCGCAAGGAAGCGCTTGCCCTCGTGCGAAGAATCGTCGAAGGACGAAGGAGGAGCGCGCAGGCGCGCTGCGCATTGATCGTCCCCTTGCCGCGGGACCGCGCGATCCTCACGCGGCCTTGATCAAGAGGCTCCCGCGCCCGTCGCGTCGCGGGCGCCGCGCGCCAGAGGACGCACGATGAAGTCGCCGGGCAGCTCGGCGCAGCACGCCATGACGTGCGTGATGGCGTCGCGGTCGTAGTGGTCGTGGCTGCGATGCCCGCGCGACCAGGAGCGGATGCGCTCGACCCGCTCGGGCCACTCGCCCACCGACTGCAGCCCGATCGACACGCCATGGTTCGTGAACGCCAGGCGCGTGCCGCGCTCGCGCGTCGAGCGGCAGAAGCAGCCTTCGCCCTCGAGCCACAAGTCGTCCAGCGCCTCGAGCGAGCGCCGCTTGTGGTTGCGCGCCCAGGGCTCGTCGGGACGGATGCTGCACATCCACAGCATCATCCCGAGGCCGAGGTCCTGGTCGACGCGCAGGCCGCGCCAGCTCGCTTCGACCAGGCGCCGCAGCTCGGCGATCTCCATGCCGAGCGACGCCTCGTCGAGCAGGCTGCAGGCGATGTACCCGTCGAAGGCGTCGAGCGCGCCGAAGCCCAGCCCTTCGGCCGGCCGCGACAAGTCCTCCTCCATCTTCCACCACACGCCGCGCCCCGGGACGACGAAGGGTCGGTGGATCTCCTTGACGAGCTCCACCGCGCGCTCGCGATATCCGGGCACG
>JBEBCR010000252.1:0-3517 GCA_041157565.1 Planctomycetota bacterium
GCTTCACGTTCGTGCTGACGCGCACGAAGTCGTCGCCCGCCTTGACGAACAGGGTCGCGGTGCCGCCGAGCAGCTCGACCGTCGAATCCACGAGGTCGTGGGTGCCGTTGACGACGCGCGCGCCGAAGCGCAGTTCGGGCACGCGCCGCTCCCCCAGTTCGACCTCGGGCCCAAGCGAGGCCGGTCCGGAGGCCAGCGCGGCGTTGCGCAGCACGCCCACGGCCGCGTTCGCCTTGTCGCCGTAGACGCGGTTGGCCGCCGCCAACTGGGCGCGCACCAGGTCCACCGCGCGCGCCGCGCCGGCGTCGGCCCGCACGCGCATCTCGCCGTGCATCCGCCACCAGCCGAACACGGCGCCCGTGGCGACGAGGAGGGCCACCAGCACGAACCACGCCAGCACCTTGCGGCGCACGCTCCCGGCTTCCGTCGCTTCGCGCTTTCGTTCAGACATGTTGCCTGCGCAGCATCGCGGCCACGCCCTCGTCCATCTGGTCCCGTCGCCGCAGCGCGTCGAAGCGCGCCAAGAGGTCGTCCGGACGCGTGCGCGCCCGTTCGTCGCCCGACAAGTCGTGCGCCAGCCGCCCGCGGTGCATCATCAGGATGCGCGTGCCGAGCTGCGAGGCCTGCTGCATCGAATGCGTGACCATCAAGGTCGTCAGGCGGTCGCGCGCCACGATCTCCGCGGTGATGCGCACGATCTGGTCGGCGCTCTTGGGGTCGAGCGCGGCCGTGTGCTCGTCGAGGAGCAGGAGGCGCGGGCGCAGCCAAGTCGCCATCAGCAGGGTCAACGCCTGGCGCTGCCCCCCCGACAGCGTCCCGATCGGCGTGTCGAGGCGCGACTCGAGGTTCATGCGCAGCGTGGCGACGCGCTCGGCGATCTCGGCGCGCAACGCCTTGGTCAAGGCCGGCGCGAGGCCGCGCGAAAGCCCGCGGCGCGAGGCCAGCGCCATGTTCTCGGCGATGGTCATCTGCGGCGCGGTGCCGCCGAGCGGGTTCTGGAACACGCGTCCCACCAGCGCGGCGCGCTTGTGCTCCGGCCAACGCCCCATCTCGGCGCCATCGAGCTCGATGCGGCCCTCGTCGCACAGGAAGGTGCCGGCGACCGCGTTCAGGAGCGTCGACTTGCCCGAGCCGTTGGTCCCGATGACGGTGGCGAACTCGCCGTCGGCGAGCCGCAGCGAGACGCCGTCGAGCGCGCGCACCTCGTTGGGCGTCCGCGCGTGGAACGTCTTGCGCAGTCCGTGGAGGGCGAGCATCAGCCAGCCCCCTTGGCGCCGCGCGCCGCCTTCCAGCTCCGCATCCAGCGCGGCGCGACCAGCGCCAGCAGCACGAAGGTCGCCGTGACGATCTTCAGGTCGTTCGGATCCAGCCCGAAGCGCAGCGCGATGGCGACCATGAGTCGGAACAGCACCGAACCCATCAGCGCGCCCGCCAGGAGCATCCCGAGGCTCGCGCCGCCGACCAGCGCTTCGCCGATGATCACGCTGGCGAGGCCCCAGACCACCATGCCGATGCCCATCTGCACGTCGGCGAAGCCTTGGTACTGGGCCAGCAGCGCGCCCGCCGTCGCCGCCAGCCCGTTGGCGAGCGCCAGTCCGAGCACGATCTGGCGATCGACGTCGACGCCCAGTGCGCGCATCATCCCCGCGTTGCCGCCGGAGGCGCGCATGGCCGTGCCACGCCGCGTGCGCAGGAACCACAAGAGCGCGATCGCCGTGGCGATCGATAGCCCGAGGAACCCGAGCAGCACCGCCGCGTCGTGCGCGGGCACGCGCCAACCAAGGACGTCCAGGTCGTCGCGCCCGGTCAGCGGCGCGAGGAGCTCCGCCAACTGGTCCGGCACGGTGCGCGCGCCGAGCAGCGGGATGTTGCTGCGGCCCATCACGTGCAGGTTGACCGAATAGAGCGCCGTCATCACGAGGATGCCGCTCAGCAAGCCGTTGATGGCGAGGCGCGTGTGCAGGAGGCCCGTGATCGCGCCCGCGACGCAGCCGGCGAGGAAGCCGGCGCAGGTCGCCAGCGCCGGGTTCCAGCCCGACACGACCAGTTGCGCCGACACCGCGGCGCCCAGCGTGATCGAGCCGTCCGGCGTGATGTCCGGGAAGTCGAGCACCCGGAACGCCAGGTACACGCCAAGCGCGAGCAAGGCCAGCGCCAGTCCGATGGTCAACGCCCCGACGAGCAGCGTCACGGCGCCACCTCCGCTTCGGCGCGCGCGATCCACGCCGTGCCGCGCAGGAAGAGGCTCTCGCCGAGGCCTTCCTCGCGATCGTCGTGCAGGAGGTGCGCCAGCAAGAGCGGTTGGCTCGCGGCGAACTGCTCATCGAGCGCGGCGCGCGCGGCGCCTTGCAGCTTGGGCAAGGGCCGGTAGGGGAACACCAAGGCGTGAGCGTGGGCCGCGATGGCGCCGCCGCCGTGCGCGCGCAGTTGCGCGGAGAGCCTCGCGGCGCTGGCGCCTCCCGCGCGCGCCGCCACCGCCACGACCAGCGCCGTGCGCGGCTCGCCCAGCCGTTCGGTGGTGCAGGTGTAGTTGTCGCGCACCTGCGGCCAACCGTGCGGCTCGCCTCCGGCCGCGCTCGGGGACTTGAGGAGCGTGGCGCCCACGAGCTCGGCGCATTCGACGAGCAGGACGCAGGCCAGCGCGTCTCCGCCGACGATGTCGAGCGCGCTGGAGAGGATCTCCGACAGCGGCGCGGGCCGTCCGTCGCGCGATTCGAAGCGCAAGGGCCGCGACAGTCCGCCGCGCGCGCGCAGCGCGTGCACGAGCCGCGCCTCGGCGGCGGTCCCGGCGGGGGCGAGCACGTAGTCGGGCAAGCGCGCGCCGTCGGTGGGCATCGCCGCCGCCAATCCAACCGCGGCGAGGAACTCGCCCGCGCGCGCCGCGGCGCGCTCGTCGGAACCCAACGCGCCGACGCCGACCACGAGGTCCTCGGGCCCGCAGTCGATGGCCAGCGCCGGCGCGTCGGGACGAGCAGGCTCGCCGTGCGGCGCAAGGCGCGCGAGCGGAGCGTCGACGTCCAACGCGCCGCTCCAGTCGCAGTTCGGTCCCCGGTGCGCGATGGCGCGCGTGCTCGTGGCCTCCTTGGCCGCCCTCGCTTCGGCCTTGGGCGACTCGACAGGCGCGGCATCCGCCCGCACGAGCGCCGACAAGCCGGCGGTCTTCAGCACGCCGCGCACCATGGCGCCGGGCGAGAGCAGCGCGAACGAGCCGCGCACCGCCGCGACTTGGCGTTGCGAGCGCAGCAGCGCCCGGATGCCGGCGGAGCTCAGGAACTCGACGCCCGAGAGCTCGAGCTCGATGGCGTGCCGGCCTTCGCGCACCTGGGCGGCGACGGTGTCGACGAGGTGGTCGGCCCAGCTGGCGTCCAGCCTGCCGGCCAAGACCAGCCGTGCCGTCGACTCGCGCGCCTCGCAGCGGATCTCCATCGCGTCAGCGACCTCCCTCGTCCACGACCTTCGCCTGCTTGCGGACGTCCTCGGGCACCTCGATGCCGAACTTGCGCGCCCGCGCCAGATC
>JBEBCR010000253.1:0-8400 GCA_041157565.1 Planctomycetota bacterium
CGCCCGCGCCGCCCGTCGATCTCCAGCGCGTCAAGTTTCCTTGACGGTCGCCAAGCGCGCGACGCGCGCTACTGGCCGCGCACGCAGCTGCCGAGCGCCAGCAGGGCGTAGCTCGTGGCGAGGATCGGATTGCCCTCGTACCAGCGCGGCGAGTTCTCGTTGAGCCACGATCCGTCGTCCTTCCTCTGGATGGCGACGAGGCGCCCGGCGAGGTCCTTGCGCCACGAGCGCGATTCGCCGCGCGCGTCGACGATGTTCGCCTCGCCCGCCACCTCGAGCGTGCGGGCCATGGTCGAGAAGTAGTAGAACAAGCCCTGGAAGGCCGCCGACGGGTCCTCGGAAGCCTCGAAGCCCGGGTTCACGTCGAGCGTGTAGTTGCGCCGCAGCCACTCGAAGGCCGCCTTGACGCGCGGGTCGTCCTTGGGCACGCCGGCGAAGATGTAGCTCTTCAGCAGCGCGTAGGTCATCGAGCCGTAGCTGCGCGGGATCTTGCGCCCGCCCTCGAGCTCGATGTAGCCGGCCATGCTCTGGCCCGGCGCGTAGGCCGAGCCGCCGTCGTCGCCCGACACGACCACCTTGCCGCCTTCGGGGATCTGGACGTCGTTGCGTTCCGAGCGGTTCTGGCAGCGCTCGAGGAAGCGCAGGCTGCGCCGGAACGCCTCGTGGTCCTTGTCGAGGCCCGCGGCCGACAACGCCTCGAGCGCCATCTGCAGGTTCGACAAGTCGGGGCGTTCGGACGAGCCGTAGCCGATGCCGCCGTAGTAGGGGTGGTCCTCGGCGTAGTTGTCCTCGGGGCCGAGTTGCAGCGCCACCAACCAGTCGCGCGCGCGCAGCAGCGCCGCGCGATGCGCTTCGCGCCCGTCGGCGGCCAAGGCCATGACGGCCGCCGAAGTGACGTAGTTGGCGACCTTGCCCTGGTGGATCGAGCCGTCGGCCTGCTGCAGCGACACGAGCCACGCCAAGCCGGCGTCGATCGCCTTCTGCACGGGTTCCTCGCGCGGCGCGGGCGTCGCCAGCAGCGCGCCCAGCGCCATCGCCGTGATGCCGGCGTCGGGCTTGCCGGGCTCGCCCCACTTGCCGTCCTGCGCGATGGAGACGAGGTAGCGCGCGCCCTGCTTCATCGAATCGAGCGCGGCCTGCTTGTCGGCCGGCTCGAAGGCCGCCAGCGGCTTGGCTCCCCGCGGTCCCGTCGGCGCGGGCTTGAGGATGGGAGCGGCGCGCACGAGCAGCACCGCGGCTTCGGCCGTGGCGCGCACCGAACCATCCCACGAGCCGTCGCTCTTGCGCCTGGCGAGCAGGTCGGTGGCGAGCTTGCGCGTCTCGGCGCTGGTCGCCGGCAGGGGTTGGTCGCCCCATGGATCGGCCGACAGCTCTCTGCCGAGGTGCTTGAGCGCCGATCCCAGCGCCGCCTTGTTCGACTCGCTGGCGTGCAAGGTCAGCGCGGCCGCGGCCAGCCGCGTCTGGCGCAGCTTCTCCGCCCCGCTCGCGCCCGCGTCGGCGATCGAGCCGTCCGGTCCTTGGCGCGCGACGAGGTAGTCGAGGGCGCGCTGCACGAACGGGCCGTCGATCGCCTGGTACTTGCGCGGCGACTCGCGCAGCGCGCGCAGCACCAAGGCCGTGGTGGCGACGTCCGGACCGTAGCCGCCGCTGTCGCGGTCCTGCGCGTAGCGCAACCAGCGCAGCGCCTTGTCGATGTCCGGTCCGAGGTCGAAGGTCGAGTCGGTCCCTTGTCGCGCCGCCTGGGCCGCCGCTGCGGGCGGCGGAACGGGTTGGGCGCCTTGCGCGGAGTGGCCGATGCCCGCGAGGCCGATGGCGGCGAGGCAGGCGAGGAGCGTGCTGGCGTGCAGGTGGCGGAGGTTCGGCATGGCGTCCAGATCTAGCCTCGCCGCGTGCGGCGGGGCGCGCCGATTCGGCAAGACTTGTGCAGGAGACAGGTTAGTCCGTCGGGATCCGGCTGCAAGCGCCCGGTGCGGACGCCTTTTGGCGGGAGTCCGCGAACCCCTTGTCGCCGGCCGGGAACGAGATGTCGTGGGACACCAACCCCTTGGATGTCCACCCCGCGCCATGACCACGCAAGCCGCCGCCCGTCCCGCCCCCGTCCCCGTCACCGTCCTCTCGGGCTTCCTCGGGGCTGGCAAGACCACGCTCCTGAACCACGTCCTGCGCCACAAGCACGGCCGACGCGTGGCCGTGATCGTCAACGACATGAGCGAGGTCAACATCGACTCGCGCCTCGTCGGTGGCCTCGGCTCGTCCTTGTCGCGCACCGAGGAGAAGCTCGTCGAGATGCAGAACGGCTGCATCTGCTGCACGCTGCGCGACGACCTGCTGCAGGAGGTCTCGCGACTCGCCGCCGAGGGCCGCTTCGACGCGATCCTGATCGAATCGACCGGCATCGGCGAGCCCTTGCCCGTGGCGCAGACCTTCACCTTCGTGGCCGAGGACGGTCGCGCGCTGAACGACGTGGCGCGGCTCGACACCATGGTGACGGTCGTCGACGCCAAGTGCTTCCTCGACGAGCTGCGTTCCATCGAGACCCTCAAGGAGCGCGCCATCGCCGCCGGGGAGGAGGACGAGCGCAGCATCTCGGAGCTGCTCGTCGACCAGGTCGAGTTCGCCGACGTGCTCGTGCTGAACAAGACCGACCTGCTCGACGAGCACGGGTGCGCGCGGGTCGAGGCCGCCTTGTCGCGCCTGAATCCGCAGGCGCGCGTCGTCCGCTCGGTGCGAGGCGAAGTCGAGGTGTCCGACGTGCTGGACACGGGACTCTTCGACATGGAACGCGCCTCCAACGCGGCCGGCTGGAAGCAGGAGCTCTCGCGCGAGCACGTGCCCGAGACGGAGGAGTACGGCATCACGAGCTTCGTCTACCGGCGTCGCGAGCCGTTCCACCCCGAGCGGCTGCACTTCCTGCTCAACGAGGGCTTCGGCGAGGTGCTGCGTTCCAAGGGCTTCCTGTGGATCGCTTCGCGGCCGTCGATCATCGCGGGCTGGTCGCAGTCCGGCTCCACCGCGACGCTGGAGCCCGTCGGCCGTTGGGCGGCCGCCTCGCCGCGCGAGGATTGGCCCGAGGATCCCGCTGAGCTGGCCGAGATCCAGGCCCGCTGGCAAGAGCCGTGGGGCGACCGCCAGCAGGAGCTGGTGTTCATCGGCATCGACCTCGAGGTCGACGCCATCGTCGAGGCGCTCGACTCGTGCCTGCTCTCCGAGGAGGAACTCGCGCTCGGCCTCGAGGGCTGGCGCGCCATGGCCGATCCGTTCACCCCGTGGACGCCCGAATCCGACGAGGTTGGCGACGAGGCTGGGCCCTCGGCCCCCGGCCCTCAGGCGAGCTTCACCGCGGTGCCGTAGGCCAGCACCTCGGCGGCGCCCTTGGCGATCTCGCTGGTGGCGAAGCGCGCGCCGACGACGGCGTCGGCGCCCAGGTGGCGCGCCTGCTCGACCATGCGGTCGAGGGCCTGCTCGCGCGCCTGCGCGAACACGGCGGTGTACTCGGGCAGTTCCCCGCCGGCGGCGTTCTTCAACAGCGCGTCGAAGTCCGCCAGCGCATGCGCGGCGCGCACCGAGACTCCGCGCACGAGCCCGATCGTCGAGCGGATCTCCCTGCCGGGCAGCGCGTCGGTCGTGGCGATGATCATGGTCGTCGTTCAGCGCTCCAGGTCGCGGTACGGATCGAGGTGGCGCGTGGCGAGTCGCGCGCGCACGGCGCGCCACAGGAGGTAGAGGAAGCCCAGCAAGGCGGCCTCGAAGACATAGGCCATCCAAGGCGGGACGCGCGAGTACTCGCTGGTCAGCACGAAGTGCATGAAGCCCACGAGCACCACGACGCCGGCGGCGAGCACCACGACGCCCATCCAGCGCAGCGCGCGCGCGAGCGTCGAGGACTCGCGCGCCTCCCACGCCTCGAGCGCGGGATCGCGCGGGCTCCAGTTGCGCGCCATGACGGCGAGCTGCCGCTGCGCGGCGACCTCGGCGGCGAGTCGCGGCTCGCGCGCCAGCCGCGATTCGAAGGCCGCGCGCTCCTCCGCGGGCAGCTCGCCATCGGCGTGCCGCATGGCCTTCATCTGGTCCTCCTCGGACAAGGGGAGGCCGGAGCTCATCGGCGCAGCTCCTCGGCGAGTTCCCTCGGCAACGCCTCGCGCAGGCGACGCCGGGCGTGGAAGAGGCGCGACATGACCGTGCCTTCCGGAATGGACAGGCGCGCGGCGAGGTCGGCGTAGGAGAGCTCCTCGAAGTGGCGCAGCGCCAGGATCTCGCGGTCGCGCGTCGACAACCGACCGAGCGCCGCCCAGAAGAGGCGCGCGCGATCGTCGGCGGCGAGGTGCTCGGGCGGCGCGAGGTCCGGGTCGACGTACTCCCAGTCGACCTCGTCCTCCTCGAGCTGGTCGGGGCGGAAGGCCTGCTTGGCGCGCACGTGCTCCTTGGAGCGCAGCAGGCTGATGCACAAGTTCCTCAGGATGCCGTGGAACCACGGCAGCACCCCGCCCGACTCGTCCCAGTCGGCGCGCGACCTCCACATGCGCAGCAGGCACTCTTGCGTCAGTTCCATCGCGTCGTCGTCCGATCCGACCATGGCCCGCGCGAAGGTCCGCCCGCGCGGCTCGAGCAGGAGCGCCAGCCGGCCGAAGGCGGCCCTGTCCCCGGACTGCGCGGCCCGCATCAAGGGCGCCAGTTCGGAAGCGGGCGAGGAGGGGATGTACTCGGCCAAGGCCGGGATATTCAGCGCTCGCGCCGGGGACTTGCGCAAGGAAAAGCCGATCGGGTTCCCGCGCCGCGCCATCCGACTCGGGCGCTCCGCCGCTCCTCAGGGCTTGGTCGGAGGCCGGCATCCGATGGCCGCCACCCAGCCCGCGGCGCGCGCGACGGCCCCCTCGCCGCCGAGGCGTTCGCGCGCCGCCGCCATGCGCCGCGCGCACTCCATGCGCCACCCGTCGTCCTCCAGCGCGCGCAGGAGGTCGGCGAGGATCGCCGCGCGCGGAGGCTCGCCGGCGAAGGCGTGTTCCGGCACGACGCGCGAGGCGGCGAGCAGGTTCGGCCCGGCGATGTGCGGCGCGTGCACCAGCGCGCGCGCCAAGAGGGCCTCGAAGCGGCCCGCGACGCGGTAGACGACCACGGCGGGCACGTCGCGCGCGAGCAAGTCGATCGTGATCGTCCCCGAGACCGTCAACGCGGCGCGCGCGCGCGACAGCAGTCCGTGCAGGTCGCCCGAGCGCACCTCCAGTCGGCCCGTGGCGAGCTGGCTCGCCAAGAGGCGCCGCAGTTCATCGGCGACCTCGGCGCGCTCGTGGGCCACGACGACGCGCCAAGCCCGCCCGCGCGCCGCCTCGAGGGCGAGGTCGGCCATCCACGCGGCGTGGCGCGCCACGACCGACGATCGGCTGCCGCACAGGACGACCAGCGTGTCGCGTTCCGACGGGGCCGCGTCGGAGGCGGCGGCGAGCGCGGCGATGGCGTCGAGCTGCGGATGGCCAACCAGCGCCACGCGCGCGCCGCGGCGCGCGAACCAGGTTGGTTCGAAGGGCAGGATGGCGAGGCCGAGGCCCGCGCAGCGCGCCCAGCGACGCGCGCGCCAGCCGGCCCACGCCCAATGCTGCGGGACCACGAAGTGCACCGTGCGCCGCCCGCGCGCGCAGAGCATCGAGAATAGCGGCACGTGCAGCGCCGGCGAGTCGATGCCCACCACCACGTCGGGTTGGAACGCGTCGGCGCGCTCGACCACGTCCTCGAGCAGGCGCAAGTAGCGCGGCAGCGAACGCAGCACCGACACGAAGCCCATCTGCGCGCGGCTGACCGTGTCGTGCCAGCACTCGACCCCGGCCGCGGCGAGGCGCGGCCCGCCGAGGCCCGCGAAGCGGGGTTCCGGCGCGCCTTGCGCGCGCGCCGCGGCGCGCAAGGCGGCCACCAGGTTCTGGGCGTGCGTCTCGCCCGACACTTCCGCGCATGAGACGAGCACGCGCAGCGGCCGGTCGGCGGGGAAGCGCGCCGGCGGGGGCTCGAGGAGGGCGGCCGGCGCCGACAAGCACTCGACGAGTTCCGCGCGCGCCTCGCGCGCGCCGAAGGCCGAGCGCGCGAGGCGCGCGGGGAAGAGCAGCGCGTCGAGCAGCGCCCGCGCGAGTTCGCGCCGCGCCAGCGACCGGGCCGAGCGCGGCGTGGACGCCGCGGCGACGGCCGAGGCGCAGGCCTCCTCGACGAGCTGGACGGCCCGGGAGGAGGCCGCCGGCCGGCCCTCGCCCTGCGCGTCTCGGGACTGTGGTTCTTGCGCCACGCTCCGGCAGGATGGGTGCCGAGCGTCGCGGAAGCAAGCCGCAAGGATGCTCGCGCGCAACCCGCCGCGCTATCCTGCCGGCGCCATGCTGCGCCTCGTGCTGTGGTTCGTCGCCGTGTTCGTGCTGCTGCACCTCCTGCGGCTGGTGCCCGCGGTGGGGCGCCTGTTCGACGTGCCCTTCCTCGGCTTCTTCCTCGCCGCGGCCATCCTGTCCCTCCTCGTCGCCCGCGGCGGCGAGGCCATGGCTCGCCGAGCGGCGGCCGCGCGCGTGCGTCGCGAGCTGGGCTCGGTCGACACTCCGCACCAGCGCGGCAAGCTCGGCGCGCACCTCCTGGCCGCCGGAGCGGCGCGCGAGGCCGAAGGGCACCTCGCCGCCGCGGCCGCGGGCGACGCCGAGCGCCTCGAGTGGAGCTACAGGCTTGGTTGCGCGCGACTGCAACTGGGACGCGCCCGCGAGGCGATCGAGCCCTTGGCGCGCGTCGTTGCGCGCGAGGAGGAGCACGCCTTCGGCGCCGCGGTGCTGCGCCTCGCTCAGGCGGCGCTCGCCGCTGGGGACGTCGAACTCGCGCGGCGCGAGCTCGAGCGCTTCGAGAAGAACCACGGACCGACGCCCGAGAGCGCCTGGTGGAGGAGCCGCCTCGCCAAGGCGCGCGGCGATGGCGCCGCCGCGCGCGCCGCGTGCGAGGAAGTGCTGTCGCTGCAGGCGCGCGCGACGCGCTTCCAGAAGAAGGCGGGCCGGCCCTTCGCGGCCAAGGCGTGGTTCGCCCGCTTCGTCTAGCCCGCATCCGCGCGCGCGGATGCGGGCTTGTGCCTTGCGCTGCGCGGGCTTAGGCCTTGCGCTGCGCGGGCTTAGGGCGTGCGCTGCGCGGGCTTAGGGCGTGCGCCGCGCGTAAAGCCGCTGCGACGCTTCGAAGAAGATGGCGATGGCGGCGACGAGGCCCAAGGTGGTCCACGGGTCGAGGGCGCGCTGCGCCATGATGCGCGCGAACGCTTCGATGTCGGTCAGGCGGAACACCGACCAGTGCGTCAAGGTCTGCACGAGGTAGATGGAGAACTCCGCCAGCAGGAACAGCAGCATGCCGAAGCCGACGACCATCGGCCGCGAGCTGGCGCAACTGAGCGCGAAGGTCGCCGAGTACAAAGCCAGCAGCAGCAGCGACTGGTGCGTGGCCGAGAGGAACAGCGGCCAGTGCGCCATGTCCTCGTCGATGAAGCCCAAGAGCCACGGGATCGTGTGCGTGGAGGCGTAGACGGGCAGGACGACGGCGAGCGCGCCGACGATCCAGCGCTCCGACAGCACGCGCCGGCGCGACATGGGGCGCGCCAGGAGGATCTCGAGCGTGCCGCGCTGCGCCTCGCCGGCGACGACGCCCATGGCGAAGACCACCGCCGCCAGCACGCCGACGGAGTTGCAGCCCTTGAAGAAGTGCTGGCCGTTGACGTAGGCGACGATGCCGCCGGCCTCCAGCTGGTCGATCATGCCCTTCAAGGACTCCATCGGCGCCATGTCGCGCAGGGCGTCGATGTTGTCCTCGAAGCTCGGCCAGAACAGGATCGCGCCGACGAGCAGCGCCTCCAGCACGACGAACCACGCCAGGGCGCCCCACGCGGCGAAGCGGTGCTCGCGCAGCATCAGCACCCCTCCACGCCGTAGAGCTCGCGGTACAGCTCGGCCAGCGAGAGCTTGCCGTGCTCGATCGATCGCGGCGCGGGCAGCAGGGGGATCGACAGCAGCCGTGCTAGCCACTCGCGCGGCTCGCCCTCGACGCGCGCGGAGGCGCGCAGCTCGTCGTCGACGCGCCGCCAAGCCACGCTTGCGCCGCCGAGCTCGCGCACCAATTGCTGGAGCTGCTCCTCGCCGGCATCCACGGGCCAGGCGAGGCGCACGACGCGCGCGGCGCGCGCCTTGACCGCCTGGGTGGTCTCGTCGGCGAGGATGCGTCCGCCCTGGACGAACACCAGGCGAGCGCAGGCACGATCGACCTCGCCGAGGTGGTGCGAGGACAGGAGGATCGTCGTGCCGCGCGCGGCGTCCTCGAACAGCATCTCGAGCACCTGGCCGCGCTTGGTCGGATCGAGGCCTTCGGTGGGCTCGTCGAGGATGCGCACGCTCGTGCCGGGCGCCAGCGCGGCGC
>JBEBCR010000254.1:0-8414 GCA_041157565.1 Planctomycetota bacterium
GGCCGGACCAGCGGCGGCGCCGGCACCGACATGCGCACGCCGCCCGCGCCCGTCAACGCGCTGCTGCAGGCGGTGTTCGCCGGCGAAGGACTGCGCCTGATCCACGAGCTGGACCACGAGCGCTCGCCCACTCGGCGCGGCGTGAGCTGGATCGCCGTGCTGCGGCGCCTGGACGGCCCCTGCCCCGAGCGATCGCGCCCCGAAGGCCTGTCGCCCGACCAGCACCGGCCGGAGCCTGTCCAGCAAACTTGACAGCCCGCGGCGGCGCTAGCGCGTCGCCAGGCGGATCTCGCTCCGCCCGGCGGACAGCGCGACGCGCGCAGTCCCGTCGGGTCCGGCCTCGGGCGCGACCTCGACCCCGTCGACGAGCACCTTGGCGGGCTGGTCCTTCCCCAGCTCGAGCACGACGCGCGCGCCTTCGGGCGCGACGGCCACGCACTCGACGCCGTCCGCCACGCGCTTGGCGCTCCACGCCGCCGCGCGACCGGCCTGGTTCCACTCGACCGAGGCGGACTCGGCCTCCGGGACGCGCAGGATCCACTCGCCCTCGCCGCCATCGGGCAGATCGACGCCCGCGTGCCGCCTCAACAACCACCGTCGCACTTCGTCGAAGGGCGGCTCGGGACGCCGCGCCAGCTCGGACGCCACGGCGCGCACGTCGTCGGAGGCGTGCTGGAACGCGCCCAGCTGGATCGCGTCGTACGCGATGGCGCGGGCGCGCACCTCCTCCATCGCCGGCGGCTGGAACGGCTGCCAAGCCTCGCTGGCGGTCAACTGGACGTGGCGGAAGCGATGCAAGGCGAACAGCGGCTCCCACGTCTCGGGTCCCTTGGCGATCGCCTGCAGCCGGTCGAGCGCGCCGTCGCCCTGCGCCGGGACGAGGCGCCCCTCCTCGTCGGCCTCGAGCGCGTGGCGCAGCGCGAGGCGCATGTTGGGCTGCGAGGCGTAGCGCAGCGACACGCCGCCCGCGACGACTTCGCCGAAGTCGTAGACCGACTGGCCCGCCTGCGGCGCCAGCGACAGCGTGGCCGGCACCCAGCGCGCCCGCGCGCCGATGGCGCTCGCGCGGCGACGGGGCGCGCCCGTGGCGGGTTCCACGGCGACCGGACGCCAAGCCGCGTCGTCGAGGCCGGGCTTGTCCCACGCCCCCAGGCTCGCCGCGGCCGTGGTGGCCTCGCCCTGGATGAGGTCTGCCTCGCGCGTCGCGCCAGCCTGCGAAAAGCTCCACTTGCCGTCGCTCACGATCTCGTGGCGCGAGCCGTCCTCGCATTCGACGACGAGGCGGGCGAGGTAGCGCGGCAAGGGATCGAGGCCGATGCCCACCGCGGGAAGCGTCGAGATGGCGGCGAACTCGCCGCGGCCGCAGTGCCACCCCTGCGCCAGCAGGACGCCGATGCAGTTGGCGCCCTTCGCGAGCAGGGCCGTGGCGTCGTGGCTCGTCCACGCGATCTCGTCGGCGCCCGCGAAGCCGGAGCCGAGGCCCGTGCCAGGCACCTCGACGCCGTTGATCCGCGTGCGCGCGACGCCGCGCGTCGCCACCACGAGCGTCGCCGCGCGCGGCGCGGCGGGCAGGCGGAACTCGCGGCGCAGCGCCAAGGCGGGCTCGCGCGACGTCCTCCGCGCGCGCAGCGCGTCGGCGGGCTGCGGCAGGAGCTCCTCGTCGTTGATCGCCAGCCGCGTCCAGCCATCGGCCTCGCGCGACGAGCCCGCGGAGACCTTGGCCCTGCCGGCGATGTTGATCCCGCCCTCGAGCACCTCGATCTCGCCCAGCGCGAAGCAGAAGCCGCCCTCGGGGCGCGGCGCGAGCTTCGTGCACACGAAGCGCAGGTGGCGCAGCTTGTACGCGGACAGCGCGAACTCGAGCGGCTCGATGCGCTCGGGATCGATCTCGAGGTCCTCGGCGAGGCGCATGAAGGTCTTGTCGAAGCGCTCGTTGCGGTCCGTGTAGACGCGCAGGGCTCGCGGAACGAGGACTCCGGCCCGCGCCGGATCGCCGTGGGGTCGCGCGAAGTGGATGCGCAGCTTGTCGAAGCGGCGGTCCTCGCCGAGGTCGAGCTGGACGTACTGGTACTCGTCCTCCTTGGCCGCCGGCTCGCTGCAGAAGCCGACGCGCATCCCGTCCTGCTCGAGCGCGTGCGCGGGCTCGCCGATCCAGCTGGCGCGCCCGAGCTCGCCTTGGGCGCTCGCGTGGGCCGCCGAGGCCGCGAGGATCGCGGTGAGGGCGTAAAGGATCTTCATCTCTTCGGTGCTCCCGGTCGCGCGATGCGCGTCCACGAGGCAGTATAGATGCGGACGGAGGCCGCGGGCGACCGCCAATCGATGCAAGCAGCGAACGACGCGCCGATGGACCCGGAAGACTGGGTGGAGGTGGCGCGCGACGCAGACGCGCGCCGTGCGCGCCACCACTTGCTGGTGCTCCAGTCCGCGGCGATCCCCT
Organism: Planctomycetota bacterium; assembly: GCA_041157565.1. Classification (GTDB taxonomy): domain Bacteria; phylum Planctomycetota; class UBA1135; order UBA1135; genus SXXH01. Next base: position 2,438 of record JBEBCR010000254.1, read on the forward strand.
GCGGCTCGGCCCAGCTCGACGACGGTTCGCAGGCGTTGCTCGTGCGACGCCGCCAGGCGCGCGCCGCGCTCGAGCAACTGGAGCGCTACGACCGCGAGAACCGCGCCTGGCCTCCGCGCGAAGCGCCCTTCGAGCCGCTGCCCGCCGGCGGCCACGCCGCGATCCTCTACGGCGGCCTGCTGGCGCTGGTGCACATCCTCGCCATCGAGGAGCGCCACGGCGTCGACTGGAAGGCGATCGGGCGCAACGCTTCCGAGCTGGTCTCGCAGGGCGAATGGTGGCGCGTCGCCACCGCGTTGACCCTGCACTCGGACCTCGCGCACCTCGCCGGCAACATCGTCTTCGGCGCCGCCTTCGGCCTCATCCTGTCGCAAGGAGTCGGGATCGGCGTGGCTTGGCTCGGCATCCTCGCCGCCGGCGCCGTGGGCAACTGGTTCAACGTCGCCCTGCGCGACGGGCCGCACTCCTCCATCGGCGCCTCGACCGCCGTCTTCGGCGCGCTCGGCATGCAGGTCGCCCTCGAGTGGGCGCGGCGCGGACGAGGACGCTCGACGCGCATGCGGCGCTGGGCGCCGGTCGTGATGGGCGTGGGCCTGCTGGCGTGGTCGGGCATGGGCGGCATCACCGTCGAGACCAGCGCCGCCGATCGGCACGCCATCCTCGACAGGGTCGACGTGGGCGCGCACCTGGCGGGCTTCTTCGCCGGCGCGCTGCTCGGGCTGCTCGCGGCGCGGCTGGACCTCGCCCGCCGCCTGTCGCCGCGCGCGCAAGTCGGGCTGGCGCTGCTGGCGCCGGCGATCCTGCTGATCGCCTGGATGCGCGCCATGGCGACCTTCGGATGAGCGCATGAACGGCGCGAACGACGAGGCCGGGATCCATCCGCTGCGCGCCCTGCTGCGCCTGCGGCCGGGCGAGGGCAGGCGCACGCTGCTGGCGGCGCTGGGCTTCTTCTGCGCGTTGTACGCCTACTCGATCCTGCGGCCCTTGCGCGAGGCCGCGGGCTTGCAGGGCGGCGCGAAGGAGCTGCCGTGGTTGTTCAGCGCCACGCTGGCGACCACGCTGGTGGTGGCGCTGGGCGTCGCCGAGCTGTCGCGGCGCGCGCGTCCGCGCTCGCACGCGGTCGTGATCCTCCTCGCGGTGGCGACCAGCCTGTGCGCCTTCGCGCCGATCCTCGAGTCGGAGCGCTCGCCGTGGATCGCGCGCGCCTTCTACGTGCACGTCAGCGTGCTCAACCTGCTGGTGGTGTCCGTGTGGTTCTCGTGGCTCGCCGACCAGTTCCGCGGCGAGGAGGCGTTGCGCCTCTACGGCCTCGTGGGCGTCGGCGGGACCTTGGGCGCGCTGCTCGGAGCCACGACCACCGGGCGCCTCCACGGCGCGCTCGGCGGCGAAGGGTTGCTGTTCCTCTCGGCGGCGGTGTTCGCCCTGGCGATTCCATGCGCCTTGGCCTTCCCGCCGGGTTCGCCCGCCGCGCGGCGCGAGCGCGCCGGCGGCTCGGGTCCCGCGTGGGAAGGACTCGCGCTGCTGCCGCGCCGGCCGATCCTCGCGGCGATCTGCGGCTACACGTTCCTCCACACGTTGAGCGGCACGTTCCTCTACTTCGTCCAGGCCGAGGTCGTGGCCGCGCAGGAACTCGACCGCGCCGGGCGCACCGAGCTGTTCGCGCGGATCGACGCGTGGACGCAGGGCGCGACGCTGGCGCTGCAGCTGTTCGTCGCCGAGCGGCTCGCGCGGCGCGCCGGCCCGGCGTTCTCCCTCGCGCTCCAGCCCTTGTGCTGCGCCTGCGCGGGGCTGGGCTTGTGGTGGACGCTCGAGGCCGGCCCCGGCAAGCCCGTGGCCGGACTGGCCGCGCCCGTGTTCGCGCTGGTCGTGGCGCAGGTCGCCGTGCGTTCGGCGCACTTCGCCACCGCACGTCCCGTGCGCGAAGCCCTGTACGCGGCCTTGTCGCCCGAGGAGAAGTACAAGGCCAAGGCGGCCATCGACACCTTCGTCTACCGCGCCGGCGACGCGCTGGGCGCGTGGGCCTTCGACGGATTCCTGCGCGCCGCGGCGGGGCTCGGCGGGACCGCGCTGCTCCTCGCGCCGCTGGGGCTGGGCTGGATCGCCTTGGCCCGCGGCTTGGGCCGCATGGCGTCAAGGCGCCTGGACGCGCCGCCGCGCGCCGAATAGCGCGACGAGCGCCAGGGCCGACGCGCAGGCCCACGCCGCGCGCGCGATCCCTTCGGCGCGCCGCCACTCCCGCGAGCGCGGCCACTCGACCGGCAGCCAGGCCGCGAAGCGCTCGGCCCGCGCGCGCTCGTCTCCGCGCAGGCGACCGCCGGGCTGGCGGCCCGACGTGGCGGGATCGATCCACGACGACGGATCGCGCAGGCGCAGCAGGCCGCCCTCCTCCGACAGCGCCGGCCCCGGCGCCAGCCCGTGCAGCGGATAGCGCTCCAGCCGATAGCCGAAGAGCGGCTCGTAGGGCAGGAGCTGCGACACGCCCTGCGCGAGTCCGTCGTCGCGCCCGAGCGGCATGCCCGGCTTGCCTTGCGCGTCGACCAGCCACGCCACCTGCGCGATGGGCGGCGGCGGCGACTCCGCGAGGCGCGCGTGGGCGGCGAGGACGCGCGCGGGGTCGTAGGCGGCCTCGCGCGGCGCGCTGGAGGACCACCAGGCCCATCCGATGGTCGCCAACGCCACGACCAGCCACGCCTCGCGCGAGCGTGGCGCGCGCAGGCGCTCGACGGCCACGGCGCAGCCGAGCGCGCACAACGGACCGTAGGCGGCCCAGGTCCGGAAGAGCGTGCTGGCGTCCTTTGTCAAATCGGCTTGACGCAGCCAGCTCGACTCGGCGACCAAGACGAGCGGCGCCGCCAGCGCCGTCGCCAAGGCGGACGCGGCGACGATGGCGAGGGCGACGGAGCCCGCCGGACGCCGCGTCCCGAACAGCGCCCACGCCGCCCCCAGCACGACCGCCGGGCCGAGGGCGAACTCCCACTCGTGGCGCTCGAGCCGCGGCCCGCCGGCGACCCAGCTGGCGACGAGGTCCATGTCCGGGCCGATGGCGAGCGAGCGCAAGCACAGGATCGCCGCCTGCGCGAGGTTCCCGCACAGCGGCAGGCCGTACTGGTCGCGCGGCGCGTGCTCGACGAAGGACGCGGCGAGGTGCAGCTTCTCGGCGCACAACCCGAGCGCCAGGAGGAGCGCCGCTGCGGAGCGCAGCGCGAAGACGCGCCAATCCGCGCCGCGCCACGCCGCCATCCCGAAGACGCCAAGGACCACCAGCGCGACCGCCGGCGCCCCGTAGACGTTGCCGCCGAAGACGATCGCCGCCGCCACCAGCGCCGCGCCCAGGACGCAGGCCGCGTGGCGTCCGCCGGGACGCAGCAGCAGCCACGCCAGGAGTGGCGCCAGCGCCTGCGTGTGGAAGCCCAGGTGCCCCACCACCATGCGCGAAGGCAGGAACGAGTCCAGCGCGCAGGCGAGGCCCGCCACCAGCGCGGCGCGCGGACCCAGCCCGAGCACGTCGCGCGCGCACAGCCACGCGCCGAGGTAGGCGACGGCGAGGGCCGCGAGCAGGGTGGCCTGCGCCGCGACCAGCGGCCCGAGCTCGAGCGAGAGGGCTTGCGGCAGGGAATGCCACACGGAGGCCGGGTGCGCCGCCAGCGGCAGGCCCGCGCCGAAGGCGGGCGTGAACCACGGAGTGTCAAGCAAACCTGACGCCGCGGCGTGGTGCTCGCCGGCCAGGAGCCGCGGCAGGAAGTACGACCAGTCGTGGCCGAGGCGCCCACCCTCGCCCGGGATATGGCGCAGCCAGGTCGACGCGGCCGCCACGAGTACCAGCGCCAGGCCCGCCGCGAACCAGCGCGCCGCGCCGCGCGCCTCCGCCCCGTCCGGCGTCGCCTGTCGGGCCGCGGACGCGCTCATTTCGCCGGGGGCTTGGCGGCGCGGGGCAGCTCGGAGACCCAGTGGACGAAGTCGGCGTCCAGCGCCGGAAGGATGTCGATGCGCGCGTCGGACGCGTCGGCCATGCGGCGCGTTGCGAGCGCCACCTCGCTCGAGGCGGTCCAGCGCGCCGCCAAGGACGCGAGGCCGTCCTTCGGCTGCCGCAGCGGACGCAGGTCCAGCAGGGCTTCCTGCCCGGCGTGGGCGCGCAAGTCGGCGCACAAGGCCGATTGCGGCCCGCAGGCGAGCTCGAGTCGTCGCGGCTTGCCGGCCGTCGTCGGCTCGTCGGCCAAGGGCCGCGACGAGCCGGACACGACCAGCAGCGTCGTCGACGGACCCGCTCCTTCGAGCAGGGCGTGGCGCGCGACCGCGCTGTCGGTCCGGCTGGCGCGCAGGATCTCGCGACCCTCGACCAGGCACAGGACGCGCGCCGTCGTCGGCAGGTGCGAGCGCGTCCACATCACCATGGAAGCCAGCATGTCGCCGTGCGGGTCGACTTCGCCGCCCTCGAACTCGTAGCTCATGCTGCGTTCGACGTTGGACAAGGCGACCAGCGACTGCAGGCCGAGTTCGACCTTCTTGGCGCCGTGCTGCTCGACGAGGCGGTCCTTCTCGCCCGCCAGCGCCTCGTAGGCCTCGCCGATGGCGACGCGCATCACATGGCGGTCGCCCGGCTCCATCTTGTACCAGCGCGAACGACCATCCTCGCCCACCTGCCGCAGCGGTCCGAGCACGACGCCGCTGCGGTGCGCCAGGTTGAAGTCGCACTCCTCGATGAAGGCCTGCGCGCGCTCGTAGGCCGGCTTGGCCGCGCCGACGCCCACGCCGACGAAGCGCGGCTTGCGGCCGGGCTCGCGCTCGCAACGCTCGCGCAGCGCGCGCAGCACGCGCTCGGCCCCCGCGCGATCCCAGCTCCACGGGGCGCAGGCGTCGAGCAGGGCGGGCAGCGAGCCCTCGCCGCCGTGGATCCAGCGCTCGACCAGCTCGCCTTCCGCGTAGCCCATGTCGACGCAGATGGCGTCGGCCTCCTCGAGCAGCGCCTCGGCCCAGCGCGCCTCCGCGCCGTCGATCAGGCCCTCGCCCGGGCGGCCGATCCACAGCGTGGGGCCCGGATCCGATTGGACGGCGAAGACTTGCCGCAGCGCGGACTCGGGGGACGTGGCGACCAGCGAGCGCACCCCCGACGCGACGTCGGGCTCCGCCGCGGCGGGAGCCTGGACCGCGAGGGCGCAGGCGAGGATCAGGGCGTCGATCATGCCTACATCGTGGCGCCGACCGCGCCATCCCGCCATCGCCCACGGCAAGTCGTTGGTATGGCCGACGAGGGATCGACCAGCCATGGAGCGCCCTCCACGGCGGGAAACGGCTGCGGCTGGACTGGTTCCACGGTTAGGATCGGCGGCCCAACGGCCCCTCCACCCCCCCGGATGCAAGGCATGTCCAGCAACGCAGCGACCCAGGAAAAGACGCTCTTCGGCCACCCGCGCGGCCTGATGCTCCTCTTCGTCACCGAGATGTGGGAGCGCTTCAGCTACTACGGCATGCGCGCGATCTTCACGCTCTACATGCTGAAGGCGCTGCTGCTCGACAAGGAGGAGGCTTCGCAGATCTACGGCAGCTACACCGGCCTCGTCTACCTGACGCCGCTGCTGGGCGGCTACATGGCCGACCGCTACTGGGGCAACCGCAAGTCGATCATCATCGGCGGCGCGCTGATGGCGATCGGCCAGTTCTTCATGTTCGCCTCCGGCAGCTTCTACCAGGACATCTCCGTCGCCAAGCCGCTGATGTTCGCCGGCCTCGGCTTCCTCATCTTCGGCAACGGCTTCTTCAAGCCGAACATCTCGACGATGGTGGGCCAGCTGTACAAGTCGACCGACAAGCGCGTCGACAGCGCCTTCACGATCTTCTACATGGGCATCAACCTCGGCGCGTTCATCGCGCCGCTGGCCTGCGGCTTCTTCGGCGACACCGGCCGCCCGCAGGACTTCCGCTGGGGCTTCCTCGCCGCCGGCATCGGCATGGTGCTGAGCCTGGTCGTGTTCATCTGGCT
>JBEBCR010000255.1:0-3925 GCA_041157565.1 Planctomycetota bacterium
CTCCATCGCCCGGAAGCGCGCCTCGAAGCGGCGCAGCGCGGCGCGGCACAAGGCCTCGGGGTCCATGTCGAGGTACTTGGCGAGGAACGCGGCGGCGATGAGGACGTCGCCGAGCTCGTGCTCGACGGCGGCGCGTTGCTCGGGGCTGGCGGGCGCCTTGGCGTCCTTGCCGAGGCCGCTTTCGGCCAAGGCCTCGTCGAGCTCGCGCACCTCTTCGTGGACCTTGGCGTGCGCGCCGGACACGTCGTTCCACTTGAACCCGGCGGTGATGGCCTTGCCGCCGATGCGCGCGGAACGCTGCAGCGCGGGCAAGCCCTGCGGCACGCCGGCGAGGGCGCTGGCGTCCTCCTGGCGGCCTTGGCGCTCCTCCTTCTTGATCGCCTCCCAGTTCCTCAGCACCGCCTCGGCGTCGTGGGCCTGTGCGTCGGCGAACACGTGCGGGTGGCGCCGCACGAGCTTGTCGGCGATCGCCTTGCTGACCGTGGCGAGGTCGAAGCGGCGCTCGTCCTCGGCGATGCGCGCCAACAGCAGCACGTTCATCAGCACGTCGCCGGACTCCTCCGCGACGTGCACGTCGTGCGAGCACTCGATGGCCTCCTGCAGCTCGTGCGCCTCCTCGATCAGGTGCGGCGCGGTCGTGGCGAAGGTCTGCTTCTTGTCCCACGGGCAACCGTCGTCGGCGCGCAGGCGATCGACGACGGCCAGGAGGCGCGCGAACTCGGCGACGCGCGGATCGGCGTGGTCGGGGCGTTGCGGCGCGGGTCGCTTGGCGGTCGGCTGGGGCGCATCCATCGCGCGCCACGATAGCGCGCGGCGACGCTCGCGCGCGCGTCCGGCTCAGGTTCGCGGACGGATGTCGCCCGACGGCGCGTCGGCGGGGTCGCCCGGATAGGCCACGCGCTCGAGGTACAACCCGAAGGCCGGCGCGGTCCAATCCGCGACCGCGGCGGCGTGCGCGGGCTCGCCGCCCTCGGCGAGCAGCGCGACGAACTCGTCCACCGTCACTTTCCCGAGGCCCACCTGCACCAAGGCCCCCACCAGCCGCCGCACCATGCGCCACAGGAAGTGGTCGGCCTCGACGCGCACGACGAGCACGGCGCCCAGATCCTCGACGTCGAGGCGCTGGATGGCGACGCGCGTGGACTCGGCCTTCGACGGCGCGTGCATGAACCGCCGCCAATCGTGCTCGCCCACGCACGCGGCCGCGGCGCGGCGCATGCGGTCGATGTCCAAGGCGCCCTCGACGCACCAGGCGCGGCGGCGCTCGAACGCGCTGCGTCGCCGCACGATGCGGTAGGCGTAGCGGCGCGACACGGCGTGGTGGCGCGCGTGGAAGCGCGGCGCCGCCGCGCGCAGCTCGACGATGGCGATCGACTCGGGCAAGGCCGCATGGACCTTGGCGAGCACCTGCGCCGGATCGAAGGCGCGCGGCGTGCGCAAGTGCGCCACCTGGCCGAGCGCGTGCACGCCCGCGTCCGTGCGCCCCGCGCCGCCGAGCTCCTCGACCTCGACGCCGGCCGCCTCGAACGCGCGGCGCAGCTCGCCGCCGATCGTCTTGGCGTTGTGCTGCTCCTGCCAACCGCTCCACTTGGCGCCGTCGTACTCGACGACCATGCGGTACGTGGCGCTCATGGGCGGGCCGCCTGCGGCGCGGGCAGCAAGCTGACGACCATCGGCACCAGGAACAGCGTGATGACGGTGCTGACCACGAGTCCGCCCGCGATGATCGCGCCGAGTCCTTGGTACAGCTCCGCGCCGGCGCCGCCGCCGATGGCGAGCGGCAGCATCCCCGCGACCGTGGTGATGACCGTCATGAGGATCGGACGCAGGCGCGTGCGCGCGGCTTCCTCCAGCGCCTCGGCGGCGTCGCGGCCTTCGGCCACGAAGTTGTTGCGCTGGTGCAGGATCAGGATCGCGTTGTTGACCACGATGCCGGCGAGGATGATGAAGCCGAGCATGCCGATCACGTCGAAGCTCGCCTGGCCGCCGGACCACGCGTGCGCGAGGTGGATGCCGACGAGGCCGCCGGCGACGGAGAGCGGGATCGTGAGCAGGATGATCAGCGGCTGCGTCCAGCTCGAGAAGAGCGTGACGAGCAGCAGGTAGACGATCACGATCGAGAGCAGGAACCCCGAGCCGATCGACGACAGTGTCGCCGCCAACGCGTCGCCCGAGCCGCCGACCGACAGCGTGTAGCTCGAGCCGAGGGACTGCGCGAAGCGCGGGAAGACCTCGCCCTCGACGCGCGCGATGACCTCCTCCAAGGGCGCCTCGGGCGCGATGTTGACGGTCAACAGCACGTTGCGCTCGCGCTCCAGGCGCCGGATCGACACCGGGCCGCTGGCGCGTTCGACGCGCGCCACCGCCGACAGCGCCACGACGCGGCCGTCGGGCGCCACGAAGCGCAGGCGATCGAGCGCCTCGAGCGTGTCGAGCTCGCCGCTGGGCACGAGGACGTTGACGTCGACCTCGCGGCCGCCATCGACCAGGGCCGAGGCGCGCCGGCCGGCGATCGTGGTCTCCACCACCGTCGCCACGGCGGCGGTGTCGAGGCCGGCCTCGCGCACGCGGGTCGGGTCGACGACGATGCGCGCCTCGGGCTTGCCCACGACGAGCGACGAGCGCACGAACTGCACGCCGGGAATCGCCTGCAAGGCCCCCTGCAAATCGCGCGAGGCGGAACCGAGCGTGTCGAAGTCCGGGCCGGACAGTTCGACCTCGAACTGCTTGCCCGAATCGTTGAACAAGCTCGCGCGCACCGGCACGACGAACTGGAACCCGGCGAGCGTCATCGCCGGCCCGTACATGCGCTGGTGGAACGCGGCCAGCGACCCCGGATCGGCGTGCTCGGGCTTGAGCACCACGCCGCCGCCGTTGAAGGCGGCGCCCGTGACGGCGAACATCGAACCGGTCTCGGGCTGGGCCATGGCCCAGTCGCGCAGCGGCTGGAAGTTGTCGCGCACCGTCTCGGGCGCGGTGCCCGGGATCGGCGCGGCGAAGAAGAAGATCAGGTTCTGGTTGCCGGCGGGCAGGTACTCGGCGGGCGGCACCAGCTTGTACGAGGCCGCGCAGCCGGCGACGACCAGCGCGATCCAGCCGTACTTGGCGGGACGCGTGGCCGGATCGCGGCGCGCGACCCACTTGCAGAAGCGCGCGTAGGCGCGGCCGAAGGCGCCGGTGCCGGTGTCCTCGCCGCCGTCGGCGGCGGGCGGCGGCGAGGCGCGGAAGAACAGCGCCACGAGCACCGGCACGACGCTGATCGACACGACGAGCGACAGGCCGACGGCGGCGCTGATCGCCAACGCCAGCTCGACGAACAGCAAGCTCGCCTCGTCGTGGGCCGCGAGGATCGGCACGAACACCGCCACGGTGGTCAGCGTGGAGGCCAGCACGCCGCCCCACACCTCGCTGGCGCCGTCGACGCAGGCGTCGAGGACCGCCTTCTCGCGCTGCATGTGGCGGTACACGTTCTCCAGGACGACGATGGCGTTGTCGACCACCATGCCCGAGGCGAAGGCGAGGCCCGCGAGGCTGATCACGTTCAACGTGCGGCCGAAGGCCCACAGCACGAGGAACACCGCCACCAGCGAGATGGGGATGGAAAGCGCCACGACCAGCACGCTGCGCGCGCTGCGCAGGAACGCGAACAGGACGAACACCGCCAGGATCGAGCCGACGACGAGGTTGCCCTTGACGAACGCCAACGCGTCCTCGATGTAGCGCGTCTCCTTGTAGACGGGCTCGAGGACCAGGTCGATGCCGCGCTCGCGCATGGTGGCGTTGACCTCGTCCATGGCGGCTTCCACGCCGCGCGTCAGGTCCACCACGTTGGCGCCGGTCTTGCGCTGCACGCCCATGGCGACGCCTGGTTCGCCGTCGATGTCGACGAACCCGTCGAGCTCGCGGTACGCGTCGACGCAGCGCG
>JBEBCR010000256.1:0-19911 GCA_041157565.1 Planctomycetota bacterium
CGGCGACCGGTCCGGACGTGGATGCCGCGCGTTGGCGCGCCGCCTGCGCGCAAGCGGAGTGGGGCGTCACCGACGCGGTGCAGTTGGTGGCGGAGACCGGCTCGACCTTGCTGCTCGCCAGCGCGCGCCGTCCACGGGCCGCCAGCCTCCTGCCGCGGCGCCACCTGGTCGTCGCGCCGCTGGCGCGCCTCGTGGCGAGCATCGACGAGGCGCTCTGCCACCTCGCCGACGCGCCGAGCCAGTGGCTGCTCGCCACCGGGCCCAGCCGCACGAGCGACATCGAGAACGACTTGACCATCGGCGTGCACGGACCGGGCGTCCTGCACGTGCTGGTCGTGGACGAGGACCAGGCATGAGCGACGCTTTGTTCCGATTGGATGGCAAGACCGCCGTGGTCACGGGCGCCGGGTCCGGCATCGGCGAGGCGATCAGCCTCTTGTACGCCGAACGCGGCGCGCGCGTCGTGCTGCTCGACGTCGATCTCGCCGCGGCCCAGCGCGTGGCCGCCGACATCGCGGGGGCGGGAGGGGACGGCTGGGCGCTCGCCTGCGACGTGGGCGACGAGGCTTCCGTGGGGCGGGCCTTCGGCGCCATCCTCGAGCGCCGCGCGCACGTCGCCATCCTCGTCAACAACGCCGGCATCGCGCACGTGGGCAACGCCTTGACCACCGAGAGCGCCGACTTCGAACGGCTCTTCCGCGTCAACGTGCTCGGCGTGCACCACTGCACGCGCGCCGTGCTGCCGTCGATGATCGCCCACGGGGGCGGCTCGATCGTCAACCTGGCCTCGATCGCCTCGTTCATCGCCATCAAGGACCGCTGGGCCTACTCGATGACCAAGGGCGCCGTGCTGTCGATGACGCGCTCGACCGCGCTGGACTTCGTCGAGCACAAGGTGCGTTGCAACTGCGTCGCCCCGGCGCGCGTGCACACGCCCTTCGTCGACGGCTTCGTGGCGAAGAACTACCCGGGCCGCGAGGAAGAGGTGAAGGCGACGCTGCACAAGTACCAGCCGGTCGGCCGCATGGGCACGCCGCAGGAGGTGGCGCGATTGTGCCTGTACCTCGCCAGCGACGAGGCCTCCTTCGTCACCGGCGCCGCCTACCCGATCGACGGCGGAGTGCTGATGCAGTGAACCCTTGCCGGGCGCCTCGCCGCTGTGCCATCCTGCGGCACCCGCCGCGCGCGGGCATCCAACCGAGGAGCGAACGATGAAGCTGGTGCGGCATGGTCCCGTGGGCGCGGAGGCGCCTGGTGTGCTCCTCGAGGACGGCTCGCGCATCGACTGCCGCGCCGTCGCGCAGGACTGGAACGAGGCCTTCTTCTCCCAGGGCGGGCTCGAGCGCCTCGCGGCTTGGCTCGGGGCGAACGCCGCCACGGCGCCGCGCGTGGCCAAGGACGCGCGCTGGGCCTCGTGCGTGGCCCGGCCGAGCAAGATCATCTGCATCGGCTTGAACTTCGTCGACCACGCCAAGGAGACCGGCAAGGACATCCCGAAGGAGCCGGTGGTGTTCTTCAAGGCGACCACCGCCCTGTGCGGGCCCTACGACGACGTCAAGATCCCGATCGGCGGCACCAAGCTCGATTGGGAGGTCGAACTGGCGTTCGTCGTCGGCAAGACCGCGCGCCATGTGCCGCTCGAACGCGCGTTGGAGCACGTCGCCGGCTACGCGCTGCACAACGACTACTCCGAGCGCGCCTTCCAGCTCGAGCACGGCGGCCAATGGGTCAAGGGCAAGAGCTGCGACACGTTCGCGCCGCTCGGACCATTCATGGCGACGCGCGACGAGATCCCCGATCCGCAGGCGCTCGCCATGCGGCTCGAGGTCAACGGCGTGCGCCGCCAGGACGGCCACTCTAGGAACATGGTCTTCGGCGTGGCGCACCTCCTGTCGTACCTGTCGCGCTACATGACGCTCCTGCCCGGGGACGTGGTCTCCACCGGCACTCCCGCGGGCGTCGGGCTGGGCTTCGACCCGCCGATCTACCTCAAGGAAGGCGACGAAGTCACCCTGTCCATCGACAAGCTGGGGTCTTCGCGCCAGCGGGTGGCGCAGGAGCGCTGATGGCGCGGCGCTTCGGCCAGATGCTCGGCATCAAGCCCGAGCGCGTCGCCGAGTACAAGCGCCACCATGCCGCCATCTGGCCCGAGATCGCCGGCGCCCTGCGCGCGGCGGGGATCCGCAACTACTCGATCTACCTGCGTGGTTCCGTCCTGTTCGCGTACTTCGAGTACCACGGGCCGCCCGAGGAGTACGCGGCGCGCATGGAGGCGCTGAAATCCGCGCCGCGCATGCGCGAGTGGTGGGACCTGATGGAGCCCATGCAGGCGCCGGATCCGGCGCGGCCGGCGGGGACGTGGTGGTCCGACATGGAGGAGGTCTTCCACCTTGGTTGACCACCAGCTGCCCCAGCGCTGGCCGCGGCCCAGCTCGCCCGTGCCCGTGGGCCTCGTCGGAGCGGGCGGCATCGCGCGCATCGCGCACCTGCCGGCCTACCAGCGCATCGGCGTCGAAGTCGCCGCCGTGCACGACAAGGATCCGGCGGTCGCGCGCAAGCTGGCGCGCGACTTCGGCATCCCGGACGCCTGCGCCACGCTGGAGGAGCTGCGCGAGCGCGAATACGCCATCTACGACGTGGCGGTGCCCGCCGACGCGCAGGCCCAGGTGCTGCAGGGGCTGCCCGACGGCTGCGCGGTGCTGCTGCAGAAGCCGTTGGGCGTCGACTTGGCCCACGCCAAGGAGCTCGCGGCCATCGCGCGCAGGAAGGGCCTCGTGGTGGCGCTCAACTTCCAACTGCGCTTCGCGCCCAACGTCCTGGCGCTCAAGTCGCTGCTGGCGCGCGACGTGCTCGGCGAGGTGCACGACGTCGAGGTGCGCGAGAACACGTGGACGCCCTGGAGCACGTGGAGCTTCCTCGCGGGCATCCCGCGCATGGAGATCCTGTACCACTCGATCCACTCGCTGGACCTCGTGCGGCACATCCTCGGCGATCCGCTGGGCGTGCACTGCCTCGCCGATCGCGACCCCGCCTTCCCGGACCACGCGGACACGCGCTGCGAGGCGATCCTCGCCTACGAGGGCGCGCGCGCGTCGGTGCGCACCCTGCACAGCCGGCGCCTGATCGGACGCCACGCCATGTCGCAGATCCAGGTGTCGGGGACGAACGGCACGGCCGTGCTCAAGGCGGGGGTCAACCTCGCCTACCCGCATGGCGAGCCCGACTCCCTGTGGGTGCAGACCGGACGCGGCGCCGGGGCCGAGGTGCCGCTGCGCGGCAACTGGTTCATCGAGGCCTTCGAAGGGCCGATGTCGAACCTGCAGCGGCACGTGTGCGGCGAGGACGCCGAGCTCGTGTCGCCGCTTTCCGACGCGTTGCGCACCATGGCGCTCGTCGAAGCCTGCTATCGTTCGGCCGCGGCGCGGCCCACGCCGATCCCGTCGATCGGCCGCGCGCGCGGCCGTTGACTCCCGCGCCCGGCGGCGCCTCCACAGCACTCCCATGAGCCTGAAGATCACCAAGGTCGAGACCATCCTCCTGCGCGTGCCCCTGATGCAGCGCACCATCACCGACTCGCAGAGCAAGGTCGACGACGTCGAGTTCCTGCAGGTCGTGCTGCACACCGACGGGGGGATCGTCGGCCACGGCATGAACTGGAGCTACACCACCGGATTGCGCGCGGCGCAGGTGATGGTGGACGGGAACTACGCGCCGCTCCTCGTCGGCACCGACGCGTTCCTGCGCAAGGAGACGATGCGGAAGCTCTTCTTCTCGAACCACTTCGTGGGCCGCGTCGGCGCCGCGCGCGTCGGCCTCGCCGCGGTGGAGTTCGCCTTGTGGGACATCGCCTGCAAGGCGGCGAACGTGCCGCTGTGGAAGCACCTTGGCGCGTTCCGCACCAAGGTCAAGGCCTACTCCACCGACGGCGGCTGGCTGACGTGGAGCGTCGAAGACCTGATTCGCGACGCCAACGCGCTGGTCGCGCGCGGCTTCGACGCGGTCAAGATCAAGCTTGGCCGGCCCGACCCGCGCGAGGACCTCGCCCGCATCGCCGCCGTGCGCAAGAGCATCGGTCCGGGCATCGACATCATGACCGACGTCAACTGCGCCTGGCGCCTCCCGACCGCCATCCAGTGGGGCTCGCGGCTCGCCGAGCACGACGTCTACTGGCTCGAGGAGCCGATGTGGCCGGAGGACGTGAAGGCGCACGCCGAGCTCGCCCGCTCGATCACCACGCCTGTCGCCGTGGGCGAGACCATCTACACCAAGGAGGCCTTCCGCGACTACATCGAGTCGCGCGGGGCGCGCATCGTGCAGGCCGACGCCACCAAGCTCGCCGGCATCGACGAGTGGCTGCAGGTCGCGGCCATGGCCGACTGCCACGGCGTGCCGGTGGTGCCGCACACGAACGTGCAGCAGAAGCTGCACGTGCAGCTCGCCGCCGCCACGCCCAACGCGATCCTCGTGGAGAACTGCTACGAGTCGATCCAGGACATCTGGGAGGAGCCGATCAAGGTCGTCGACGGGCACTACCCGCTGCCCCAGGAACCCGGCGTCGGCTTGAAGCTGACGAAGCAGACCATCGAGCGCTGCCGCATCGGATGATCGACGCGCACGTCCACTTGTGGCGCTACGCGCCCGCCACCCACGGCTGGATCGGCCCGGGCATGGAGGCGCTCAAGCGCGACTTCCTGCCCGCGGACCTCGACGCGCAGTGCGGCGCCCTGGGACTCGACGGCGTCGTCGCGGTGCAGGCGGCGCAGACCCTCGACGAGAACAAGTTCCTGTTCGCCTGCGCCGAGCGCAGCGCGCGCATCCTCGGGGTCGTGGGCTGGATCGACTTGCGCGCCGCGGACGTGGACGAGCGGCTCGACGAGTTCGCCGCGCACCGCTTGTCCGTCGGCGTGCGCCACATCGCGCAGGACGAGCCCGACGACGGCTTTCTCGCCCGGCCCGACTTCGCGCGCGGAGTGCGGCGGCTGGCGCCGCGCGACCTCGCCTACGACCTGCTCGTCCATTCGCGCCAGTTGCCTGCCGCCATCGCGCTCGTGGACCAGTGCCCAGACCAGGTCTTCGTGCTCGACCATCTCGGCAAGCCGGGCCTCCGTGCGGGCGAGTTCGAGCCGTGGGCGGGCCGGATCGCCGAGCTCGCGCGCCGACCCAACGTGGTGGCGAAGCTCTCGGGGCTGGCGACGGAGGACGACCATCGCGCCTGGTCGCGGGATCGCGTGGCGCGCGCCATCGACCATGCGCTCGCGTGCTTCGGCCCGCAGCGGCTGATGCTGGGAAGCGATTGGCCGGTGTGCCTCCTGGCCGCGCCCCAGGGCGAGATCCTCGACCACGCGCGTTCGCGCCTGTCGGCGCTTTCGGATGCGGAACGCGCCGCGATCGAGTCGGGGGTCGCGCGGCGCGCCTATCGGCTGGCGGGCGCCTGATGGACGAGGGGCGCGGCGCGGCGGTAGCCTCGTCGTCGTGATCCGCGAACTCCACGCCCGCCCGGCCACCTTCGTGGCCCTCGTCCTCGCCTCGGTCCACGCCGAGGCGCAGGTGCGCCTCGATCCCATCTGGCAGAGCCGCATGGTGCTGCAGCGCGACACCACGGTCGTCGTTGGCGGCAGCGCCAAGCCGCAGGCGCTCGTGCGCATCGTCGGCGAGTGGGGTGGCTCGGGCGAGACGCGCGCCGGGGCCGACGGGCGCTTCGCGCTCGAGCTTCCGACGGGTCCGGCGGGCGGACCGCACCAGGTGCGCGTGGTCGAGGACGCGGGCGCCGGGGCGTCGAGCTTCCAGCTCGACGATGTCTGGCTGGGAGACGTG
The DNA here is from genome assembly GCA_041157565.1 of Planctomycetota bacterium. GTDB lineage: Bacteria > Planctomycetota > UBA1135 > UBA1135 > SXXH01. The sequence continues at coordinate 5,815 of JBEBCR010000256.1, forward strand.
TGGATCGCCTCGGGCCAGTCGAACATGGAGATGCCGATGGGTCATCTCCACGCCGGCTATCCGGGCGTCGTCGATTGGGAGGCCGAGGTCGCGGCCGCGTCGAACCCGATGGTGCGGCTGTGCACCGTCGAGAACCGCGTCTCCGCATCGCCGCTCGTCGCCATGGATGGCGCGTGGCTGCCGGCCACGCCCGAGTCCGTGCGGAACTTCAGTGCCGTGGGCTGGTACTTCGCGCAGCGCATGCAAGCCGAGGCGCACGTGCCCATCGGCATCGTCGCCGCCGACTGGGGCGGCACGCCCATCGAGGCCTGGATGCCGGCCAAGGCCCTCCGGGAAGTGGGCGGCTTCGGCGAGCAGTTGGACGAGCTGCAATCGATGGTCGACGATCCGGCGGCGCGCGCCGAGGTCGAGGCGCGGCAGTTGGCGCAGTGGCGCGCCGGGTTCGAGGAGAAGGAGGCGGGCGTGCGCGCCGCCTGGCAGGCGCCGCTCTTCGACGATTCGCAGTGGCGCGAGGTGCAGGTGCCCGCTCCGTTGCCGCTCGGCTACGGCGAGCACGATGGCACCGTGTGGCTGCGCCGCGTGGTCGACATCCCCGAGCATTGGGCCGGATCGGCGCTCAGGCTCGAGTTCGGCGCCATCGACGACTGCGACACGACGTGGTGGAACGGGGTGCAGGTGGGCGAGACGATGGAGCCGGGCAGCTGGAACTCGCCGCGGCGCTACGCGCTGCCGCCGGATCTTGTCAAGGCGGGCCGCGCCGTAGTCGCCGTGCGCGTGCTGGACACCGCCGGCGCGGGCGGCATCACGGGGCACTGGAGCTCGTGCAAGCTCGTCAAGGAAGACAGCGGCGAGGAGCGTCGCCTGCACGGCTTCTGGAAGGTCGCCATCGGCTCGGCCCTCGCCGACCTGCCTCCGCGGCCGAGCAGGCTGGAGCTGGGTCCGTGGACGCCCTCCGCGTTGTACAACGGCATGCTCGCGCCGCTCGCCGGACTGCGCCCGCGCGGCGCCATCTGGTACCAAGGTGAATCGAACCGCGCTCGCGCGGACCAGTACAGGCGCCTCTTCCCGGCGCTGGTGCGTTCGTGGCGCGAGGCCATGTCATCGGACCTGGCCTTCTACGCCGTGCAGATCGCGCCGTTCGGCTACGGCGGCGACAAGGGCGAGACGGGCGAACTGCGCGACGCGCAGCGCTCCATCCTCAACTTGCCGCGCACGGGGTTGGCGTCGACGCTCGACGTGGGCGATCCGGCCGACATCCATCCCAAGCGGAAGCGGGAGGTGGGCGAGCGCTTGGCCCGCATGGCGCTGGTGGACCTCCACGGCTTGAAGGGCGTCTCGCGCGGCGGACCCGTCCCGGTCGACTGCCGGCGCAAGATCGACGAGATCGCGGTGCGCTTCGCGCAGGCCGAAGGGGGACTCAAGGCCAAGTCGGCCATGATCGCGGGCTTCGAGGGGCAATGCGACGACGGCAAGTGGCGGCCGCTCGAGGGCGAGATCGCCGGCGACGAGATCCTCCTGCATGGCGCGAGCCTGCCGAGCGGCGTGGTGGCGGTGCGCTACGGCTTCGGTCCGGTCGACGTCGCCACGTTCACCAACCAGGAGGGCTGGCCTTCGATCGCCTTCCGCATGGCGGTGCAGCCGTGACCGGCCTAGGCCCCAAGCGCCGCGACGCGCGCTGGTGCATCGCGCTCGCCATCGGCCTCGCGGCGTGCTCGTCCACGCCCATGGCGCCGGCGCCCGCGCCTTCAGGCGCGCAGGCCGCTCCCTCCGACCTCGCCGCGCTCGTCGCCGCGACGGACGCCGCCACCCGGCCGATCGAGGCGCACCGCAAGCTCGCCGCGCTGGCGGGCGAGTGGAAGCTCGTCTCGGTCGCGCTCGACGAACAAGGGCGCACCATCGGCAAGCCCCACGAGGGACGCGCCGAGCTGACGATGATCCTTGGCGGTCGCTACCTGCAATGGCGCGAGGTGCAGGACCTGCCGGGCGGTCCCCGCGAGTCGCTGGGCTTCTTCGCCTACGACAAGGTGGCGCGCGAGTGGCAGTGGTCGATGGCGACCGACCTGTCGACCGGCGTCGGGCTCGCGCGAGGCGAGGGCTCGCTCGACAGCGGGGTGCGCTTCGTGCTGGAGGTCGTCGACGGACAGGACGGCACCGTGCTGCGTTCGCGCAGCCGATTGCGCGCCCTGCAGCCGGGCGAACTGCTGCTGGAGCGCTTCGGCGTGGCCAAGGACGGCAGCGAGGTCGTCGTGCGCCGCGTGCTGTACCAGCGCGTCCAAAGGTCCGCCGCCGGTGGCGCCGGCGGCTAGGCGGGCAGTTCGAACTGGCGGCGCGCGAGCCGCCACGCGCCCGCGGCGGAGGCGCAGGCCACGACCAGGGCGAGCACCAGCCCCGAGTCGAACAGTGGATTCCACTCGGTCGCGCCGAAGCCGTCGATGCGCTGCCACGCGTCGTCGCCGGTGCCCGCCACCAGGCTGCGCAGGTGGTATTGGATGGTCAGCAGTTGGTTGCGACCCGGCAGGTTCGAGAGGAACCCTTCGATGGTGAAGGAGTACGCCAGGCCGACGATCATGGCGTGCTTGACCCACACGCCCAGCGCCGCGTGCAGCGTGGTGTAGGTCGCGACTCCGGCGCAGGCGGCGAGTAGCAGCGGCAGGCGCACGCCGTCCGAGACGCCGGCGTCCGAACCACGCGCGGTCGCGGCGGCGGCGACCAGCAGGGCCGTGCCCACGGCGCTGCACGCGCACAACCACAGCACCGCGGGCGCGAGGCGCCCGACGAAGAGCGCCGCGCGCGGGATCGGCCGCAGCAGCAAGTAGGTGATCGTGCGGTCTTCGACCTCCTCGGCCACTACGGCGACGCCCAGCAGCAGGGAGGCGAGCGGCACGGAGACGCCGAGCAGCGCGTACCAGCCGAGCATGGTCGACAAGCCCGAGGGGGTCACCTTGGCGTTGGCCGCCGCGACAAGCCACGCGATGATCGCCGGCAGCAGGAGCAGGCACGCGGCCGCCCAGGCGCGACGCGAGCGCGCCAAGAGCCCGAGCTGCGTCGTGGCGATCAGCAAGCTGGCGCGCCAGAAGCCGGTGGTCACGTCGAACCTCCCATCAGGTAGTCGAACACCGCCTCGAGCCCTTCGTCGCGCGACTCGAAGGCGCCGATGCCGGCGCGCGCGGCGCTGGCGATGGCGGGTAACGCCTCCAGCAGACGTTCGGGTTGGCGGGTCTCCACCACGAGCATGCCGCCTTCGGCGATGCGCACCGCTTCGACCCCTTCGAGCTCCACGAGCTCGCGCGCCAAGCGCCGCGGCTCGCGCGCCTGGATCGAGTAGCGCCGCGGGTGGCGATCGAGCAGGGCGCGGATGGCCGGGACCTCGCCGCGCGCCAAGAGGCGTCCGCGATGGAGCAGCACGACGTTCGTGGTCAGCGCCTCGACCTCGTGCAGCACGTGCGTGGAGAACAGCACGCTGGCGCCTTCCGCCGCCAGTTGCCGGAAGAGCTCCAGCGTGGCGTGGCGGGCGAGCGGATCGAGGCCGGTCAGCGGCTCGTCGAGCACCACCAGTTGGGGCTCGTGGGCGATGGACTGGGCGATGCGCGCGCGCTGCCGCATGCCCTTGCTGAAGCCGCCGAGGCGCCGGTCCTTGGCGTCGACGAGCTGCACGCGCTCCAGCGCGACGAGGGCCGCCTTGCGCGCCCTCGCGGGCTCGAAGCCCGACAAGCGCAGCAGGAACTCGACGAATTCCAGCGCCGTCATGTCGTCCCACAACGCGTCCTGCTGCGGGCAGAAGCCGAGGCGCGAGTGCACCGCGGGGTTGGCGAAGGGCGGCGCGCCCAGCACCTCGATCGAGCCGCGCGAAGGCTTGAGCTCGCCGGCGAGCAGCTTGAGGAAGGTCGACTTGCCGGCGCCGTTGGGGCCGAGCAGCCCGACCGTGCCGGGCGGGATGTCGACCGTCAGGTCGCACACGCCGACGACGTCGCCGTAGAAGCGCGCGAGGTCCTTGGCGCGCACGACGGGCGCGGGCGAGGCGTGCGTCACACGACCTCCAGGCGTCGCGTGCGCCACCAGATGATGGTCCACGAGAGCGCGACCACCAGTCCCCAGGCCGTCCAGGCCAGCGGCGTGTTCCAGTCGCGCACGCCGAGGCGCATGTCGAAGAGGTCTTCGGCGATCCGCACGCCGCACTGCACGGGCGAGAGGGCCAGCCAGTCGCGGTCCTTCAGCAGCCGCGACAGGAGCAGCGCGGTGGCGCCGCTGAACATGAACCACGCGAACACCCCGGCGAGGGCGTAGCTCTTGCGCGTCGACAGCGAGGAAACCGCCAGCACCAGCGACGACACGACCAGCGTCCACGCGCCGCCGAACAAGAGGGTCTTCCACACGACCGAGCCCTCCTGCTGGAGGAAGCTCCAGTCCGGGCTGGCGGCCACCGCGACGGAGATGATCACGAGGCCGGGCAGGATCGATCCCAGCACGCCGAAGGCGGCCACGATGCAGAACTTGCCCAGCAAGTAGTCGAAGCGCGTCAAGGGCCGCGCGAAGTAGAGGAGGTGCGCGCCGCTCTTCCTGTCGTCGGCCAGGAGCCCCGCGCCGAACCAGGCCATCAGCAGCACGGAGAAGAAGTCGGTCGACAAGTGGAAGCCGACGATCATCTCGCGCACGCGCACGAGCTGCTTGACGATGTCTCCCGCGCCGCCTGCGCCACCCATCGCCTGGCCCATGGCGCCGCCCGCGCCACCGAGGCCCGCCGGCGCCATGCCTTGCGCCAGCGCGGCCACCGTGTAGACGACGAAGCTGAAGATGATGGTCGCGACGACCGGCGGCAGGAACAGGAGCACGAGCGGCAGCTTCTTGCGCAAGGCGATGCGCAACCCCGCGCGCACGATGGGCGCGGCGCGCAGGCGCGAGGGGCGTCGCTCGCCGCTCCAGGGACGCCACGCGCCGCCGTGCATCTCGGCCCGATTCGCGGGCGCGGCCTCGGTGCCGGGATTCACGCGCGCGCCTCCTGCGCGGCCAGGGCCTCGAGGAAGGTCTGCTCGAGGCTGTCTCGGCGCGGCTCCACGGCGAGGAGCAGCGCGCCGGTGGCGCGCGCGGCCTCGAACAAGCAGTCGGCGTCCTCGCCCGACAAGGCCACGAGGAGTCGCCCGTCGGCGAGCGGAGTGCAGGCGTGGCCGAGGCGCTCCAGCTCGACCGCCAAGGCGCGCGCGTCGCCGCGCACGGAGACTCGCACGCTGCGGCGGTCTTCGCCGACCATCGAGGTCGTCGGCGCCGAACTGAGCACGCGGCCGCCCGACAGCGCGACGACATGGTCGCAGGTGCGCTCGATGTCGGCGAGCAGGTGCGTGCAGACGAGGAGGCTCTTCTGGCGCGCGCGCCCCAGGTCGGCCACGAGGTCCAGCATGTGGCGGCGTCCGGCCGGATCCAGTCCGTTCGTCGGTTCGTCGAGCAGGAGCAGTTCGGGGTCGTGCACGAGCGCCTGCGCCAGCTTCAAGCGCTGCTTCATGCCCGTCGACCAGCCCTCGACGGGGCGGTAGCGGGCCTCCTCGAGGCCCACGTAGTCGAGCACCTCGTGCGTCCGCGACAGGGCGTCCTTCTCCGACAAGCCCGAGAGGCGCGCCAAGAGCACCATCGTCTCGACCCCGGTCTGGCCGGGGATCAGGCAGTCGCTCTCGGGCATGTAGCCGACCAGCTGGCGCAGGCGCAGCTGGCCTTCGCGCGTGCGCGGGCTGTGCCCGGCGACCTCCACCAAGCCTTCGTCCGGCGCCAGCAGCCCAAGCAGGATCTTGAGCAGCGTCGTCTTGCCGGCGCCGTTTGGACCCAGCAAGCCGACGGGCCCGCGCGGGAGCTCGACCGAAAGCCCGTCCAACGCGCGCACCTTGCCGCGCGGGTAGGTCTTCACGACGCCTTGCAGTCGGACGAGGCTCACGGTCGAAGAGGATACGCGCCGCGCGGCCGCGTATCGCGCGCCAGTTGGAATTCGCGGCCCCGGGCGCGCGGATCTCCGGCGGGCTCACCTTGCGCGGCGCAGCGCGCGCCGGGCGAGGGCGGAGACCAGGTCGACGGCGAGCACGAGGAGCCCGCCGAAGCACAAGTAGAGCGCCATCTCGTCGTAGTACTGCTTGGTGCGCGCGTCCTCGATCCAGTAGCCGAGCGACACGACGCCGAGCATCCCCAGCACCGTCGCCTCGCGCACGCAGGTCTCGAAGCGGTAGAGGACGTACAAGAGGAAGCGCGAGAAGGAGAGCGGCGCGGCGGCGAGGAGCGCCACCTGCCCGCGCGATCCGCCCAGGCCGCGCAGCGCCTGCAGCGGCCGCGGCGGCAGGTTCTCCAGCGTCTCCGCCGACAGTCGCCCGAGGATCCCCGCGTTGTGGATGGCGAGCGCCAGGACCAGCGGCCACGCGCCGGGGCCGAGGGTCGCCAGCAGCAGGAAGGCCCAGACGTACTCGGGGATGGCGCGCAGGAACACGAAGCCGAAGCGCGTGGGGGCCCGCACCAGCCACCAGATCCGTTCGCCTCGCCCGAAGGCGTCGAGGAAGGGGCGCGCGGCGGCGATGGTGGCCGCGGCGAACCACGACAGGCTCCAGGCGACGAGCGCCGCCAGCACGATGGCCGCGGTGGCGAGGCACAGCGTGCGCCACGCGCCCTCGAGTCCGTTCTTCGCGGCGAGGTCCCAGGCCCACGCGAGGTGCGCCAGGAACCCGTGCTCCCCTTCGCGCAGCGGATAGGGCGCCAAGTCGACGAAGAGGAAGCGTTCGAGGTTGGCGGCGCGCCTCTTCGGGTCGAAGTCGTCGAAGGCGATGTCGCCGCAGGTCCAGGCGTAGGCGACCAGCGAGGCGAGGAGCAGCACCGTCGCGCGCGCGGCGCGATCGCGCGGCTTCGAGCGCCGCAGTTCGAGCAGCGTCTTCACGCCACGAACCTCCGGCGCACGCGCGAGCTCCACAATTCGACCGCCGCCACCAGCGCGAACAAGGTCCACAAGTAGAGCCAGACCTCGCCGTAGTGCAGGTTCTCGAAGCTCTGCTTGATGGCGAAGCCCAGCGTCTCGAAGCCGAAGAAGCCCAGCACCGCCGAGCTGCGGATGGCGCACTCGAAGCGGTAGAAGGCGTAGGCGCACATGTCCGGCAGGGCGCGCGGCACGAGCCCGAGCAGGAAGGTCTGCGCTCCGCGCGCACCCAGTTGGCGCAAGGCGTTCGACGCGTCGCGTGGCGCCTCGTCGACCAGCTCGCCGAAGACCTTCGCCAAGGTGCCCCCGTAGGGCAGCGCGATCGCGAGCACCGCCGTGGCGCTGTTCAAGCCCAACGCCGCGAGGAACAGCACGGCCCACAGCAGCTCGTGGACGCTGCGCAGCAGGACGACCAGCGCGCGCGCGGCGGTCCACAGCGCCGGTCCGGCGAGGCGGCGCAGGCTTCGCGAGGATCCGCTGCGGCCGCCCACCATGTCCTCGGACCACCACGCCGCCGAGGCGAAGTAGCCGAGCACGAGGCCGATCGCGAGCGCGAGGCTCATGCCCGCCGCGGCGAAGACCACCGTGCGGCGCGCGGCCTCGAGGGCCTTGGCGAGGATGGGTGGCGCGCCGTCCGGCGGCGGCGCCTCGTAGTCCATGGCCGGAGCATGTGCGTGCGACAGGAACTCGCCGAGGAGGCGCAGGCCGCCCTCCTTGGGCGCGAGGCCCGCTGGCGACAGGTCGAGCGCCACGGCGGCCCCGAGGCCGAGGACGAGGAAGAGGAGCGCCAGCGCGGCCCGCAGCCCGGGCCGGCGGCGGCGCGGCTCAGGCGCCGACGGAGGCAAGGTCGGACCTTTCGTCGGCGTCGAGCTGGTAGAGCGCGGCGAGGTCCGCCTCGCCCACCCTCCCGACCGGCGCGTCGAACACGATGCGGCCGCGCCGGAGACCCACGAGGCGGTCGAAGTGCTCGCGCGCCAGGGCGAGGTCGTGCAAGGAGGCGACGAGCGTCAAGCCGCGCTCCATGGAAAGCGAGCGCAGGAGCGCCAGCGTGTCGCGCGCGCGCGCCGGGTCGACGGAGGCCACGGGCTCGTCGCACAGGAGCGCGCCGGGGTCCTGGTGCAGGGCGCGCGCGATGGCGACGCGCTGCCGTTCGCCGCCCGACAGCGAGTCGACGCGGTGGTAGAGGCGCTCGCCGATCCCGACGCGCACGAAGAGCGCGTGCACCGCCTCCTCTTCGGCGCGCGAGGGCCACCACACGCTCTTCAGCGAGGCGAGGAGGCCCTGCGACCCGACGCGCCCGAGCAGCGCGTTGGAGATGGCGCGCAGGTTCGGCACCAGCGCGTGGTCCTGGTGCACGAAGCCCAGGCGCGCGCGCACGCGGCGCAGTTCGTCGGGCGCCAAGGAGGCGAGGTCGCGCCCGTCGACCAGCACGGAACCCGCGCTGGCTCGCGTCGCCGCGCCCAGGAGCCGCAGCAGGCTGGTCTTGCCGGCGCCCGAAGGCCCGACGAGCGCCACGCGCTCGCCGGCGGCGATCGCGAGGCGCGCGTCGGCGAGCGCGACGACGCCCGGGTGGGCGAGCGTCGCGCCGCGCAGTTCGAAGGTGCAGCCGGCCAAGTGGCGACTCAGCGCAGGAGCCCGATCTCCTTGGCGGTCTTCTTGAGTTCGTCGAACAGCTTGTCGTCGCAGGCGATCAAGCCGTCCTTGCGGTCCATGGCGGCGAGCAGCTTCTCGTCCGCGATGGCGACGAGCGCCTTCTGGAGCTTGTCCGTGAAGCCCTTGCCGTAGCGCTCCTCGAGCACGGGGTGCGCCGTGAAGTTGTAGTCGGCGTACGGCGGCGTCTCCCACACGATCACGACCTGGTTCGGGTCGATCTTCTTCTCGGCCACGCGCTTCTCGTAGACGGTGTAGTCGACCACGCCGAAGTCGAAGCTCTTGGCGGCGACCAGCTCGATCGTCTTGTCGTGCGAGCCCGAGTAGTTGGGCTCGGCGCCGAAGAACTCCTTGGGCGAGAGCTTGGTGGCCTTGCGGATGTGGTACTCGGGCATCAGGCGGCCCGAGGTCGACTGGGCCGAGCCGAAGGTGAAGGTCTTGCCCTGCATGGCGAGCGGGAACTCGGCCGACTTCGACAGGCCCGCGTCCTTGTGCGCGATGAAGTAGCTCTTGAAGGCGGTGTCGCGCTTGCCGCAGGCGATGGCCTTGGCGCCCTTGACGGCTTCGCGCGCCTGCACGCCGGTGTAGCCGCCGAACCAGCACAGCTGCAGGTCGCCGTTCTTGAAGGCGTCGACCGAGGCGTTGTAGTCGACGGACGGCACGTACTCGACCTTGACGCCCAGCTCCTTCGACAGGTGCTCGGCCAGGGGCTTGTACTTCTCGTTGAGCTCGGTCGTGTTCTGGTTCGGGATGCCGCTGAAGCGCAGGGGCGGCTTCTCCTCGACCGGACGGAAGGCGACGAGCAGGGCGGTGCAGGCGACGAGGCCGGCGACCGCGAGGGACCACGGCAGACAGGGGCGATGCGACACGGCATCCGATGCGCGTCCGGTCGCGTGGGCGGGACAGTCGCCTCGACGAGGAACGCGGCTTGGCTGGTTGTTGAGGAGGGGCCGGGTCGACCACGCGGCCGGCCCGGGGCGGAGTGTGTACCCCATGCGAGGGGGGCCTGTCGAACCCGCATGCCGGGACGCGCGCTCCAATGGTGGCGGAGTCGTGCAGGCTCCGGGGAGGCCAAGGGCTCGTCCGCATCCCATCCACGGCGCGGCTTGGCCGGGTCGGAGGCGCGCAAGCGTGGCAGCCCCCTTCTCCCGCGTGGGGGCGCCTGCGTAGGATCAACCGGCGCGGACAATGGCGTCCTCCCGCACCTCCCCGAAGGAATCCTCCGCATGAGCGGCCATGACGCGCGTCCCGAGCCGGACGCCCACGACAGCGCTTCCACGACAGCAGGCGTGGGCGCGCAGCTTTCGCCCAGCCGTCGCGACCTGATGCGCACCTCCGCCAGCGCCGCCGCGGCCGGACTGGTGGCGCCCGCCGTGCTCGGGTCGCATGCCGCCCACTCCTCGCAATCCACCGCGCCCAGCTCCGAGACGCTCTCCGGCGAGATCGAGATCGAGCTGTCGATCAACGGCGCCAAGCAGAGGCTCAAGGTCGAGCCGCGCACGACGCTGCTCGATGCGCTGAGGAACCGCGCGAACCCGCCCTTGACCGGATCCAAGCTGGTCTGCGACCGCGGCAACTGCGGCGCGTGCAGCATGATCGTCGGCGGCAAGCTCGTGTACGGCTGCCTGCAGCTCGCCGTCGACGCGCGCGGCAAGGAAGTGCGCACGGTCGAGGGCCTGCAGCGCGGGGACGAGTTGTCGGCCGTCCAGCGCGCCTTCTGCGAGAAGGACGCGTCGATGTGCGGGTTCTGCACGCCGGGCTTCGTCATGGCGATCACGCACTGCCTGGAGAACCACCCCAAGGCGGACCTCGAACGCATCAAGGCCGCCTGCGCCGGCAACCTGTGCCGCTGCGGCACGCAGCCGCACGTCTTCGAGGCGGCCCTCTCCGTCGCGAAGGGAGGCGCCCAGTGAGCGCGCTGCCGCCCTTCCCCGGCGCCGGATACCCGGACGCCTCGCTGCTCGCGCCCGCGCAGGACGTGGGCGCCAAGCAAAAGCGCACCAGGAAGGTCAAGTCCACCAAGGTGGTGGACGGGATCGAGCAGGAGGTCGAGATCGAGGTCGAGGACTCCGGCGGGCCCGAATGGGGGCCGCGCGAATCGCTCAAGGTGCTCGACAAGGAGCTCCAGCGCGTCGACGGACCTGTCAAGGTCTCTGGACGCGCGACCTACACGCACGACGTGCGCGTCCCGGGCATGGCGTGGGCGCGGCTGCTGCTCGCGCCGGTCGCCTCGCTCAAGGTCGCGCGCCTCGACTTCTCGGCCTGCAAGGCGGTCAAGGGCTACCTGGGCCACGAGGTGATCGAGGCCGAGGAGACGCGCTGGCTCGGCCAGCCGATCGCGGCCGTGGCGGCCGAGACCAGCGAAGCCGCCGAGGATTGCCTGCGCGCCATCGTCTTCGAGTGGGAGGCGCGTCCTTCCGTGCTCGATCGCGAAGCGGCGCTCAAGCCCGACGCGCCGCAGGTGTCGCGCCGCGGCAACCAGGGCAAGCCGGCCGTGCGCGGCGACGAGGCCAAGGCGCGCGCCGCCATCGAGGGCGCGCCCCACAAGGTTTCGGCCACCTACGTCGTGCCCGTCGTGCACCATGCCTGCCTCGAGACGCACGGCGCGGTCGTCGATTGGCGCGGCGGCGAGGAGGCGGTGGTGCACTGCAGCTCGCAGCACACCTTCGGCTTCGCGGGCGACGCGGCCGAGGTGCTCGGGCTGAAGAAGGGCAACGTCGTCGGCCTCGTCGAGCACATGGGCGGCGGCTTCGGCAGCAAGTTCGGCTTCGGCCAGGAGGGCGAGGCCGCGGCGCGCCTGTCGAAGGCGCTGCGCCGGCCGGTGCACCTGATGCTGACCCGCAAGGACGAGTTCCGCATGGCGGGCAACCGCTCGGGTTCCCACATCGAGGCTTCCGCCGGCATGGACGCCGCTGGTCGCCTCGTGGGCTTCGCCGCTCGCGCCCACAAGCACGGCGGCATCGGCGACGGGTCGCTGTCGGGCCTGCCGTACATCTACAAGTGCGCCGAGTCGTGGAGCGAGATCTCCGGCGTGCGCACGAACCTCGACGCCTCGCGCGCCATGCGCGCGCCCGGCCATCCGCAGGCGAGCTTCGCCACCGAGTCGCTGATCGACGAACTCGCCTACGCCGCTGGGCTCGACCTGCTCGAGGTGCGCAAGGCGAACCTCGACGACCAGGTCTGGCACCGCCAGCTGGAGCGCGTCGCGCGCGAGGTCGGATGGTTCGAGCACCCTCACCGCGCGCGTCCGGGCTCCGCGAAGGACGAGTTGTGCGTCGGCATCGGCTTCGCCATCTCGCGCTGGGGCGGCGGAGGAGGTCCATCGTGCGAGGTGGAGGTCGCCATCGAGCGCGACGGCTCGGTCGTCTCCTCCGTGGGCAGCCAGGATCTCGGCACGGGTGTCCGAACCTACGTGGCGGCCATCCCCGCCGAGGAGCTCGGGCTGCCGCTGTCGGCCGTCGTGGCGCGCATCGGCTCCACGCGCCTGGGCAACGCCAACGGCTCCGGCGGCTCGGTCACCACGGCGAGCCTCGCGCCGGCGGTCAAGCACGCCGCGTGGAACGCGCGCCAGGCCTTCGCCGAGGTGCTGGCTCCGCTCCTCGGGTGCCAGCCCCCCGACGTCGTCTTCGCCGATGGCGCGGTGCAGGCCGCGAGCGGCGGGCGCAAGTTGTCCTGGAAGCAGGCGTGCGCCGCCCTGCCCGAGGCCGGGTTGCGCGCCAAGGGCGCGTGGCAGGCGCACCTGCAGGCCAACGGCGTGCATGGCGCGCAAGCCGCCAAGGTGGAGGTCGACACCCTCACCGGGCGCGTGCGCGTGCTGCACATGGCGTGCATGCAGGACGTGGGCCTGTGCCTCAACCGCGCCGCCACGCGCAGCCAGATCAACGGCGGCATGGTGCAGGCGCTGGGCTACGCGCTCTTCGAGGAGCGCGTGGTCGACGCCGCGCTCGGCATCCAGCTCAATCCTTGCTTCGAGGACTACAAGCTGCCGCACAGCCTGGAGATCCCGAAGATGACCGTGGTGCTCGACGACGAGGATCGCCGCGCGCCCATCGGCATGTCGGAGGCGCCCATCGTCCCCGGCGGGGCCGCCATCGCCAACGCCATCCACAACGCCTGCGGTGCGCGCATCCGCAGCCTGCCCTGCACGCCGGACAAGGTCCTGGCCGCCCTGGGCAAGGTCTCCTGAGTCCCTCGCGACGCCGCACGACGAAGAAGGTCCCCAAGCCATGAAGTCCTTCGCGCTGGTCAATCCCACGACGCTCGACGGCGCCCTCGAGGCGCTGCGGGCCGCCATGGACCGCCGCGGCCGCAGCAAGGCGGCCCTGCTGGCGGGTGGTCAAGATCTCTTGACGGAGCTCAAGGAGCACCTCTCCGAGCCCGAGGTGGTGGTCAACCTCAAGGGCGTCCCGGGCCTCGACGCCATCCTGGTCGAAGGCGACTTGCTGCGCATGGGGGCGCTGGCGACCCTGTCCGCGATCGAGGGGCATCCGGCCATCCTCGAGCGCGCGCCGGCCTTGGCGCAGGCGGCCGCCAGCGTGGCCTCGCCGCAGATCCGCTCGGTCGGCACGCTGGGCGGCAACCTCTGCCAGCGCCCGCGCTGCTGGTACTATCGGCTCGAGGAGGCGAAGTGCATCAAGAAGGGCGGCGCGGAGTGCTTCAGCTACTCCGGCCGCAACAAGTACAACGCCATCTTCGGCGGCGGCCCGAGCTACATCGTGCACCCGAGCGACCTCGCCACGGCGCTCGTGGCGCTCGACGCCTCGGTCGTGGTGCTGACGCAGAAGGGCTTGCAGACGACGCCCATCGAGCGCTTCTACACGCTGCCCTCGGAAGGCTCGATCCTCAAGGAGACGATCCTCAAGCCCGACGAGATCCTGGTCGAGGTGCAGGTGCCCCTCGACGCCTTGGCGCGCGCCAGCGCGTGGAGCAAGTTCAAGGAGCGCGCCTCCTACGACTGGGCCCTCGCCTCGGTGTGCGCCTCCGTCGAGAAGGACGCCGGCAAGGTCAACCGCGCGCGCATCGCGCTCGGTGGCGTCGCGCCCATCCCCTGGCGCGTGCCCGCGGCCGAGGCGCTGCTGGTCGGCAAGGCCTTGGACGAGGCGACGATCGCGGCGGCGTGCGAGGAGGCGTTGCGCGGCGCCGAGCCGCTGTCCGAGAACGGCTACAAGATCCCGCTGGCGAAGGGCCTCCTGACGCGCGTCCTGCGCGGCCTCGCCTGAGATGGGCGCCGAGCCGTCCAACGAGGGGGGCGCGTCCCGGCCCCCTGCGCTCGACGAGCAGGCGCTGCTCGCCGGCGCCCTGACTCCGTACTGCAGGCACCTCGCCAGCAAGAAGTACCTCCTGCGGGCGCGGCTGGCGCTGGCCGACGAGGACTACCTGGACGCCAGTTGCCACACCTGGTGCCAAAAGACCCGCTCGGCGCTGGGCCCCGACCGCGACCTCGTCGGGCCGCTCGAGTGCCGCTCGGACCGGACCTGCTGGGAACCCATCCGCTGACGCGATCCTGCGCTAGA
>JBEBCR010000257.1:0-2754 GCA_041157565.1 Planctomycetota bacterium
GCTGGTGCGCGGCCGCCGCGCGCCCATCGTCGGCCGCGTGTCGATGGACTACACGACGGTCGACGTGGGCCACATCGGCGGCGTGCAGGTCGGCGACATGGTCACCCTGGTCGGACGCGACGGGGCCGAGGCCATCAGCGCCGAGGAGGTCGCGGAGCAGGCCGGCACCATCGCCTACGAGGTCACGTGCCACGTGGGCAAGCGCGTCAAGCGCGTCTACGTCGGCGGCGTCGACGTGGAGCTTGCGCCCGCGCCGCCCGGCGCCCTGCCGCGGCCGGCGGCGGCGCGCGTCGACGAGCTGCACGAGACGCGCTGAGGCTCGGCGCGACGCTCGGGGCCGGGCGCCGGCGCGAGTCGCTGCGGTCGCGCCTCGTCGCGATGGTCCGCGCCTCGGCGAGTGCCAAGCGCGCCACGGAAGTGCTACCTTCGTGCGCGCATGCACGCACGCAAGCAGGAAGCGCGACGCCACGCGGATGGCAAGGCGAGGGTGGGCTCGTGAACGCGCTGCGCGCGTTCCTGCGCGGCGCGCTGCGCTTCTCGGTGCGCGCGGGCTGGGTCGTGATCGCGCTGGCGACGGCGCTGAGCTTGTTCGAGGTGCTGGGCGTGTGGGCCTTCGCGGCGCGCAGCTGGCTCGCCGCCGAGCTCGGGCGGCCGCGCGAGGAGGTGCGCATCGACGCGCTGCGCCTGTCGTGGCTGCGCCCGCGCCTCGAGATCGAAGGACTGGTCGTCGGACCGGAAGGCGCCGCCATCCGCGTCGAACGCGCCGTGCTCGACTTCGACCTGGTGGGGCCCGACGCGCCGCGACTCGTGCGCGCGCGCGTCGAAGGCGGCGGCTTCGAGGCCTCGCGGCAACTGCTCGCGGCGTGGCAGTCGCTGGAGCCGGTGCGCAGCGCGACCGGGGGCGCGACGCTCGCCGACATCGACTTCGCGCCGGGGCTGCTGCCCGAGATCGAGATCTCCGACCTGGACGTCGGGCTGCGTTCCGAGACATTGGGTCGCGTGCGACTGGGCAAGCTGCACCTCCTGCTGGCGGCAGACGCCGAAGGTCGCCCGATCGCCACGGGGCGCCTCGATCCGTCGGCGGTGCTCGGAGGCGGACAACGCGGCTCGGCCGTGCACCTGCGCGGCGTGCGCGCCAAGGACGGCGCGTTCGAGCTCTTCGGCACGGCGCGCGAGCTGCGCCTGCGCGCCGAGGAGCTGCCCGACGCCAAGCTCTTCGGCGCCGTGCGCGAGGCCAATCCGCAAGTCAGCCTCGACCTCGACCTCGAGGCGCGCATCCCGCTCGCCGCCGGCGAGGAGCCGCGCGCCAAGCTGGCGCTGCAGCTCGTCGGCGGGTCGCTCTCCTTGTTCGACGGACAGGAGACGCTGCGCGACCTCGAGTTGCGCCTCGAGGCGCAGTGGCATCCGAGGTCCGCGCAGGATTGGCTCTCCCTGGACGCGCTCGACCTGCAGGCGCGCTACGCCGGCTCGACCAGCCTCGGGGCGGTGCGTGGCGGCGCGGTGTGCGGAGCTTCTGCCGGCGACCAGTCGGCCGCGTTGTGGGTCGCCTCCGACGAGATCCAGCTGGGCGCGCCGCTGAAGGCCCTGCTCGCCAAGGACGAGTTCGCGCTGCGGCAATGGCACGCCTACGAGCCGCGCGGCGTCGCCGGGTTTCGGGCGGCTTGGCGCATCCCGCGGCCGGGCGCCGGACAGCCCGCGCGCGAGGACGCCACCGCGCGCGCGCGCCTCGACGCGCTGCTCCTGATGCAGGGCGGGACGGGGTTGTGCTTCCGTGGCTGGCCGGTGGCGCCGCTGAACGCGATGGTCGAGGGCTTCCCGCTGGACCTGCACTCCGCACGCGGATCCATCCTCGTCCACCACGACGGGGCCGACGCGCGGGCGCTGCGCGTCGGCATCGTTGGCGTCGAAGTCCAATCCAAGCACGCCCAGGGCGACGTGCCGGTGTTCGTCGAGGGCGACGTGCGCGACCACCGCGCCGACGCCTCGCCCTTCGCGCCCGGTCGCGGCATCGGCGAGTTCGACCTGCGCATCGACACCCCGGGGCTGCCCTTCGACGAGGCCACCATGGCCGCCATGCAGGGCGTGTCCGGCGCCATCGACCCCGCCACGACCTGGATGCCGTTCCAGCCGCGAGGCGGTCGCATCGCCACGCGGCTGCGGCTGCTGCACACGGTCGACTGCTCCTCCACCTCGGTCGAGGCGGACATGCGGCTGCACGACCTCTCGGCGCGCTGGGACGAGCTCCCCGCGCCGATCGCCTCGGTCTCCGGCTCGCTGCGCTTCCTGTCCGACGGACTCGGCTCGCGTGGGCTGGACTTCGACCTCTTGGCGCGCACGGAGGCGGAGAACGACCTGCGGGTCGAGGGACGACTGCAGACGCTCGACGACGGCGATCCGCGCAGCGCGCCCGAGACGGACGACCTGCTGCTGCTGCGCGTGCGCTCGAGCGCGCTTTCGCTGCTCGGTGCCGACGTTGGCGCGCTGCGCGCCACCGTGCCCGAGGTCGAGGAGGCCTTCGTCGAGCTGTCCCCGCGCGGCTCGGTGGCCTTCGAGTGGAACCGCCAGCGCGAAGGCCGCGACGCGCCCCAGTCGACGCGCGTGTCGCTCGCGCCACGCGCCGACCTCCTGCTGCGCGCCTCCAGCTTCCCGCTCGAGGCGCGTTCCATCGAGGGCGGGGCGATCGTCGTGGTCGACGGCGCCGGCCGCGCCGAGACCAAGGCGGTGCCGATCGTGGCGCGGGCGCAGGCCGACGCG
>JBEBCR010000258.1:0-5499 GCA_041157565.1 Planctomycetota bacterium
CCTCAGCGCACCATCTGGTTGACTTGCTGGAGCATCTCGTCGCTCGCGCGGATCGCGCGGCTGTTCACCTCGTAGTTGCGCTGCGCGAGGATCAGCGAGACCAGCTCGTCGACGACCTGCACGTTGCTGCGCTCGCGGTAGCCCTGCTTCAGCACGCCCGTGCCCGTCTGGCCGGCGACGCTCGAGGCGGCCGGACCGGACGAGCCGGTCTCGGTGTAGTAGTTGCCGCCCTGGGCCTTCAGGCCCGCGGGGTTCGGGAAGCGCCACAGCTGCAGCTGGCCGGCCGTGGTCGGCGTGCCGCCTTCGCTGGCGAGCGTCGAGAACGTGCCGTCCTCGCCGATCGTCACGCTGATGACGTCCTGGCCGATCTGCGGAGCGCCGTCGAGCAGGTAGCCCTCGGCCGTCGTCAGCGAACCGTTGGCGTCGCGATGGAAGTCGCCGTCGCGCGTGTAGCGGTACTCGCCGTTGGGCATCTGGATGCGGAAGAAGCCCTCGCCCTGGATCGCCAGCGAGAACTGGCCGCCGGTCGGCTCGAGCTCGCCCTGCTGGAAGATCTTCGACGAGCCCGAGACCTCGGTGCCCGTGCCGACCTGCAGGCCGGTCGGGGTGCGCTGCTCGCCCGCCGTGACGGCGCCGGGCTCGCGGTAGGTCTGGTAGAGCATCGAGCGGAACGACAACTCGCTCTTCTTGAACGAGCTGGTGTTCGCGTTGGCGATGTTGTTGGCGATGGTGTCGACCTGCATCTGCTGGGCCTTCATGCCCGAGGCGGCGGTCATCAGCGCGCGAATCATGGTCTGGTCTCCTTGTGGTTCACTTCGGCTGGTTCAGCCGCTTGTAGCTCTGGTCGATGGTGCGCATGACCGTGCTGCCGTTCTCGAAGTGGCGCTGGGCCACGATCATCGAGACGAGCTCGTCCATGCTGTTCGCGTTGGCCTGCTCGAGCGCGCCCTGGTGGACGACCGCCTCGGCCTCCTTCTCCTGCACGCCGCGCGGCGCCATCCAGGCCGCGCCGCCGACGCGCACGAGGCGGTCGCGCTGGTCGAAGTCGACGAGCTTGAGGCGGCCGACCTCGTTGGCGCCCTGGCGCACGACCCCGCGCGGGTCGACGACGATCGGATCGCCGATCGCCTGCAGCGAGCCCGCGCCCGAGGCCCAGGCCACCGCGAAGCCGTCGTCGCTCTGCAGCACGCCTTGCTCGTCGAGGTGGAACGAACCGGCACGCGTGTAGGCGGGGCCCTTCTCCGTCTCGAGCACGAAGAAGCCGCCGCCGTCGAGCGCGAGGTCGAGCTGGTTGCCGGTGCGGCGCAGCTCCCCCTGCGACCAGTCGGTGCCGAGCGTGGTCTTCGAGCTGGCGCCCGCTCCGCGTCCGGTCGAGGTGGTCACGGGCAGGAAGCGCTTGAAGCCCGTCGTGCCCAGGTTGGCCAAGTTGTGGGTGATGGCCTCCATCCGGCGTTCGCTGGTGGAGAGGCCGCCCACGCTGATGTTGAGTCCGCTGTCCATGGCGCCGGATGGGGAGCAAGCGGGATGCCAAGCGCCAGGACCCCCTCGCGGGGCCGCCAAGCGGGCCGCGCGGGCCGCCTCGAGGCGCGAGTGGAAGGAACTTCCGCCTCGACCTGGAAAAGGATGCGCCCCGCCGCCGGGCAGTGGCGACGGGGCGCGGACGCGGCCGGGGGCAGTCCGGCCGAACCCGTGTGCTGGATCAGATCAGGTTGACGGTCTCGCGCAGGACCTCGTCCTGGGCCGTGATGACCCGGGCGTTGGCCTGGAAGCCGCGCTGCGCCTCGATCAGGCGCACGAACTGCTCGGCGGTGTCGACGTTGGAGTTCTCCAGCGCGCCGCCGACCACTTCGCCCGCCGCGCCGGCGAGCCCCGCGCCGAGCGCGGGCTGTCCGGAGTTGGCCGAGGCCATCCACAAGCCGTCGCCGCCGGCGGTCAGGCCCTCGGGGTTGCCGAAGACCGCCACGCCGACCGCGCCCAGGGAGCGCGACTGGCCGTTCGTGTAGAAGCCGAGGATCGAGCCGTCGGCGTCCACGGAGATGTTCGCCAACTGGCCGGCGCCGAAGCCGTCCTGCGTCTTCACGACCACTTCGCCGTCCGAACCGTACTGCGTCAGTCCGCCGAAGTCGCCGGCGGAACCGAGTTCGAGCGACATGGACTGCGGGCTGGTCTGTCCAGAGAACTGGACAAGCACCCCGGTGTCGACCGCGCCCAGGCCCACGGGTTCGCCAGCGTCGTCGAAGGCGATGCCCGCGATGGGGTTCGACAGCACCACGCCGTCCTCGGCGGGCACGCTGGCCGTCGCGGTCCAGGTGCCGTCCTGCTGGCGCGCGAAGGTCACGGTCAAGGTGTGCGCCACGCCGGCCGAGTCGTAGACCTCCATCGAGGACACGACCTCGTCCGAGGCGGTGCCTTCCGTGGTCGTCTGCACGGCGTAGTCGGCCCAGTCCATGGAACCCGCGTTGCCGGAGGCGTCCTCGATCGACAAGAGCAGCTCCGTCTCGCCGGCCGTGTCGGCCTCGACGACCAGCTGTCCGGCCGCGTTCAGCGAGACGGTCGCGTCGTCGTACAACCCGTCGAGGAAGGTGGTGAAGTCGTCGACCGTCGTGCCGTCCACGCCGTAGGTGAAGGTGGCGTTGACCGGCGTGCCGTCGGCGTCCACGCCCGACACGAGGATCTGGTCGCCGGCCTGGTACGGATCGACGCGGCCCGGCAGGTCGTTGAGGTCGGTGGTCGGGCCGACGGCGGCTTCGGTGCCCGAGACGAGCGTCGTCGGCAGGCCCAGCGTCGACACGAGGTCGCGGTTGGTCGGACCGCTGGTGAAGCGGATCGTCGCCGCCTCGCCCACGCGGTCGGTCGAGATCTCGACCTGCCCGGACGCGTTGACCGTGGCCGACACGCCGTCGAGGTCGTCGATGGCCGCGGCGACCTGCGCCGCGTCGATGGAGCCCGACGCGCTGGTCACGGAGACCTGCTGCGGAGCGCCGCCGGACACGCCGATGTTCAAGGACCACGTCTCGCCGGCCGGCACGGCCCACGGCCCGGTCGAGGTGGAGGCCACCGTCGCGGGTTGGCCGTGCTTCATGCCTTCGGCGCCGGTCAGCACCTCCTGCAACGGACCGCCGACCTCCTTGGGCAGGTTGCCGACGAGCTCGAGCATGCTGGTCGCCTGCGGCGCGAAGACCGAGTCGGTGTCCAGCGTGATGGGCGAGCCGGTGCCGTCCAGCACCTGGTACCCGGTGCGCTGGTCGACGAGGTTGTTCTGGCCGTCGAGGCCGAACGTGCCGACGCGCGTGTAGTACGTGTTGGGGCCGCCTTGCAGCGCGAAGAAGCCGCGTCCTTGCAGCGCGAGGTCGAACACGCGACCCGTGCTGTTCAAGGCGCCCTGCCCGAAGTCGCGGCCGATGTCCGACAGCGCGACGCCCATGCCGATCTGCACGGGATTGCGGCCTCCGTAGCCGTTGGCCGGCCCGGAGGCGTGGCGCAGCGTGCTGTGGAAGCTCGACGAGAAGGTCGCGTGCGAGGTCTTGAAGCCCGAGGTGTTGGCGTTGGCCAGGTTGTTGCCGATGACGTCGATCCAGTCCTGGTGCGCCTTGAGTCCGCTCAGCGCGGTGAACAAAGAAGCCATGGTTCAGCCCTCCCCGTTGGTGCCGCCAGCGGCGGCGTCGTTGTCGTTCGCGCCGGAGTCGGCGCCGGTGTCCGTGTTCGTGTCCGTGTTCGCGTCGGCGTCGCCGACGGGCGGCGGCGCGGGTTCGTCGACCTGCACGACGGTGGCGAGCGGGACGTCCTCCGCCCCCACGCGCAGCACCGCCAGGCCGTCGACGATCTTCACGCTCGAGACGACGCCCGAGCGCTCGACGCCGGTGGTGGCGTCGGCCCACGTGACCTGCTGGCCGATCAGCGCGCTGGAGCTCGTCAACTGCTCGAGCAGCGCGTTGTTCTGCTGCAGCACGGCGAGGCCGACGATGTTCTCGTTCATCGTCTGCATCTGCTCGAGCGAGCTGAACTGCGCCAACTGCGCGATGAACTGCTGGTTGTCCGTCGGCGCCATCGGATCCTGGTTCCTGATCTGGTTGACGAGCAGCTTCATGAAGGCGTCCTTGCCCATGGCCTGCCCGCCGACGGCCTGCGTGGCGCCGGCGATGGGATCGGTGGCTTGGATTCCGTTGATCATCGTGCGTGTCCTCTCAAGCGAAGGTGTCGACGCCCCCGTCGCGCGCGATGCGGCGCGCCACGAAGGCGAGTTCGTCGGTGGTGGCCGCGCGCAGGTCGGGCGCGTGCGCGGCGTGGCGTGCCTGTCGTCCATCGCGCGCCTCGGCGCCGCCGCGGCGGCCCTCGAAGCCCAAGGACAGCGACAGCTCCTGGGCGTCGAGTCCGGCGCGGGCCAGCTCGGCGCGCAGCTCCGGCAAGTGGCGTTCGAGCGCCTCCAGCGCCTCGGGGCGTTCGGCGCGCAGGCTGGCGCGCACGCGGCCGCCCTCGACGCTCATGCGGATGTGGATGCGCCCGAGCTCGCGCGGATGCAGGTCCACGACAGCCGTGCGCGTCTGCGGCGACAACTGCACGCCGATCTGCCGCAGCAGGTCCGCGGCGCGATCGCGCGCCTCGACCTGGCGCGCGGAACGCTCGTCCGCGGTCCGCGCGTTGGCGGCCTGCGCCTCGGGCTTGTTGTCCGGAATTTCGGACAGGCGGCCTTGTTCGACGCCGGCGAGTCGCGCCTCGGCCTGCGCGACTGCTTCCTTGCCGGGCTTGGCCTGCGCGTCGGAAACGACCGTCGCCGCGTCGACGACGGCCGGCGCGTCCGCGAGCGCCGGTGCCAGGTCCCCCGCGGGCGCGACCAGGGCGACCGGCGCGGCCAGGGCGACCGGAACCGCGGGCGCGGGGACGGCGTCGACCGTGGCGTGCGTTGCGCTGGCCGTCGGCGACGTGGAGATGGGCGTCGAAGCCGGCGCGAGCGCCGACCGCGGCTGGATGGCGGCGGCAGGAGCGGCAGCTCCCTCGCGCCCCGCGGGCGACTTGATCTCGACGCTGGCTTCGGCGCCCGTCGTGCTGGCTTGCCCCTCGGCGGCTCCTTCCGTGGAGCCGGCATCCTTGGTCGGGTGGTCGGCCGAGCGAGCGGCGCCCGCGGAGGATGCCTCCGCGCGACGAGCACGCAGGTCGTCTCCGAAGCTGCGGCGCGCGGGACGCTGGGAGCGCTCCGCTTGGCGGTCGACCTTGCGCTCGAGGTCGGCCTTGCGCGCGGCGACCAGGTCGGCGCGGCGCTCCTCCAGCGCCTCGAGAGGGGTCGAGTTGGACGGAGGCGTGGACGAGCGCCCCGTGCCGAGCGCTCGTCCATCTGCTTCTGTGGAACGGGGACCGAGTTGGATCTCCATTGCGCCGTTCGAGGAGCAAGCGAGCGGCCAAGGAGCAAAGGGGCGACTTAAAGCGTTGCAGTAAAAACGGTTAGAGCGAATTTTCAGCCTCGAACCTGCGCTCCGGGATGCCATCAGCCGGCATTCCTTGCCG
>JBEBCR010000259.1:0-3790 GCA_041157565.1 Planctomycetota bacterium
CATGGTCCAGCGCAGGCGCTCCTCGAGGTCGGAAGACGGCAGGAGCTCGAGCACGCTGGTGCGCGCGTGGCGCCGCAACACGCCCTCCAGCACGCCTTGGAACGACAACTGCGTCCAAGGGTCGGGGGTGCGCACGCCGTCGGCCACGAGCGGCAAGACACCCCACGGGAACAGGACGATGGCGTCGAGCTCGGCCGAGGCCGCGGCCATCTCGGCGAAGAACGCGCTCGTCTCGACCGCGTCCTCGTGCAGGCCGTAGTGCAGCCAGAACGCCGCGTAGTCGAGGCTGGAGCGGTCGGCGACGAAGCCTTCGCGAGCCTCCGCCTGCAGCGCGACCTGCTCGCGCCACAAGTCGCGCACCAAGGCGCGCCACGCGTCGCGCGACAAGCCATCGAGCCGCAGGCCGCCTTCCAACCGCCGGCGCATCAGCTCGTCGATGTAGGGCACTCCCAGCTCGGCGGCCAACCTGCGGCCCAGCGTGGTCTTGCCCGTGCCCGCCGAACCGGCGAGCGCGACGCGCCGCGCGGCGGATCCAGTCCCGAGGCGCGCGGCGCGCGCGGGCGGGGCGGACTCGGCCAGCATCCACGGCCGCTCGCCCACGACCTCGAGCACCGCTCCGGCCTCCGACCACAGGATGTGCGTGTGGCTGGCCGTCGCCGGCGCGAAGCGCAGGGCTTGGCCGCCATCGACTCCGAGCAGCGCGCACAACAAGCCGCGGATCACGCCGATGTGCGCCACCAAGGCCACGCGTCCACCCGCGTGGCGCGCGATCAAGTCGCGCCACGCGTCGAGCGCGCGCGCCTGCACCTCGCGGAGCGACTCGCCGCCGCTCGGGCGCGCGTTCCAGTAGTCGCTCCAGTACGCACCCACCGCCGCGGGTTCGGCGGCCGAGACCTCGTCCCAGCCGCGCCCCTCCCACGCGCCCATCGATTGCTCGCGCAGGCGCTGGTCGAGCACCGGCGCGACGCCGAGGCGCGCGCCCAGGTTCGCGGCGAGGCGCGCGCAGCGCGACAAGTCGCTGCTCCACAGCGCGTCGAGGCGGCCGACGCGCGCCTCGAACCAATCGACGAGGCGCTCGCCCTGCTCGACGCCGAAGGCGGACAAGGGCGCGTCGATCTGCCCGCGCACGATGCGCGCGCCCATGCGCTCGACCTCGCCGTGGCGCAGCAGGTGCACGTGCGTGACCACGTCGCTGGGCAGGATGGCGCGCGTGGCGGCGCCCAGCTCGCCGTTGAAGGCCTGCCCGCTCATCGCTTGCCGTCCAGTTCCTCGACGCGCGTCGCCAGCAGCTCGGCCGCGTCGATGATCGTGGGCGAATCCGTCGAGTACAGGTCGACCGGCAGCACGGCGATGCGCCGCTCGCGCACCGCGCGCAGGTTCGCCAAGGCCGGCGCCGCCAGGAGCAGCGCCTCGGTGGCGCCACGCTCGTCGCTCGAAGGCGCGCCGACCACGAACACGTCGGGATCGCGCGCCAGGAGCATCTCGAAGTCGACCACGGCGTGCCCGCGCACGCCCGAGGCGTCGACCAGGCCGGCGAGCTCCATGATGGTGCGGATCGTCGTGCCTTCGCCCGAAGCCGTACCACCCACGCCGTCGTTCGTGTAGGCGATGGCGCGCAGGCCGCTCCTGGCGCGCGCGCGCAGTGCGAGCACGCGTTCGCGCAGGCGCTCCTTGGCGGCCCGCGCCTCCGCGTCGCGGCCCAGCTCGCGCCCGAGCAGGTCGAGGTTCGACTCGATGTCCTCGTGGCGCAGGGCGGTCGGCAGCACCACGACGCGCACGCCCGCCTCGCGCAGCACGGCCACGGTCTCGGAGGCCTGCCAGGCGCTGCAAACGACCACCTTCGGCCGGTGCTCGAACAAGGGCTCGGCGGCGAAGCGGGCGAAGCGCGGCAGGGTCCCCCACGGCCCCGAGCGGAAGTCGCGCGCCGACCACTGCTCGACCTGCTCCGGCAGGGCCGCGAAGTCCTCCGGGCCGGCCAGCTCGCGCACGTACTCGGCCGCGGCCACGGTCGTGGGCGCGATGCGCGCGCCGCTGGCGGCGGCCGCGGGTCCTTGCGCTTCGCCGCCGCAACCAGCGAGCGCCGCGCCGCACCAAAGGATCGTCCACGACCACGCCCCGCCGGGGCGCCGGTGGTCGCGAGTCGCGTCGTGGTGCGAGGCCATCGGACGCATTTGTACCGCGCCGGAGCGTCGCAAGGATGCGCCAAGCGGCGCCTCCTCTGCGCCCCGCGGCCCGATCGAGCTTGATCGGCGCCTCCCGCAGGCCGAAAGTACCCTCAGGAGGTCCGCATGACCGTCGCCTTGCTGGTCGCCGCCGTGCCGGTGGCCGTGTTGCTGTTGTGGTGCCGACTGCCCTTCTGGGCGTTCTGGCTGCCCTTGGGCCTCGTGCTGGCGGCGTGGATGCGCGAACTGGCGCTCGAGTCGTCGCCCTTTGTCGCGCTGCCGATCGTGCTGTGGCTCGTGGCCGGGCTCCTGTTCGGCGTGCGCTTCGTGCGCGCCTCGCTCTTCGGCCCGGTGCTGATGAAGGTGCTGGCGCCGATCTTCCCGAAGATGAGCGACACCGAGCGCATCGCCCTCGAGGCGGGCACCACGTGGTGGGACGCGGAGCTCTTCTCCGGCCAACCCGACTGGGAGGAGATCCTCGCCTTCAAGCCCAAGGAGTTGTCGGCGGAGGAGCGCGCCTTCATGGACGGGCCGCTGAAGACCTTGTGCGCGATGCTCGACGACGCGCGGATCCGGAAGGACGGCGACCTGCCGCGCGAGGCGTGGGACTACATCAGGCGCGAGCGCTTCATGGGCATGATCGTGCCCGCGAGCCACGGCGGCCTGGGCTTCTCGGCGCGCGCCAACTCGACCGTGGTGGCGACGCTCGCCACGCGCAGCATCGCGGCGTGCGTGACGGTCATGGTCCCGAACTCGCTGGGTCCGGCCGAGCTCCTCGTGCACTACGGCACGGACGAGCAGAAGCGCCATTGGCTGCCGCGCCTGGCGCGCGGCGAGGAGATCCCCTGCTTCGCGCTGACCGAGCCGCACGCCGGCTCCGACGCGGGCGGCATGCGCGCCGAGGGCGTCGTCTGCCGCGGCCTGCACGAGGGCCGCGAGGTGCTGGGCATGCGCCTGAACTGGCGCAAGCGCTACATCACGCTGGCGCCGGTGGCGACGGTCGTGGGCCTCGCCTTCCGCCTGCGCGACCCCGACGGCCTGCTCGGCGGGCACGAGGACCTCGGCATCACCTGCGCGCTGGTCCCCGCCTCGACCAAGGGCGTCGTGCACGGAAGGCGCCACGATCCGCTGGGCGTGCCGTTCATGAACGGCCCCGTCGAAGGCCACGACGTGTTCGTGCCGCTGGACGCCATCATCGGCGGGCCGAGGATGGCCGGCCAAGGCTGGCGCATGCTGATGGAGTGCTTGTCGGCGGGACGCTCCATCTCGCTGCCGGCCGATTCGGTCGGCGGCGCGCAACTGGCGCTGCGCGTCGTGGGCGCCTACGCGTCGGTGCGCGAGCAGTTCGACCTCGCCATCGGACGCTTCGAGGGCGTGGAGGCTGCGATCGGCCGCATCGCCGGCACGACGTACTGGATGAACTGCGTGCGCGAGACGACCGCGGGCGCCGTCGACGCGGGCGAGAAGCCCGCGGTGGTGTCGGCGATCGCCAAGGCGTGGACCACCGAGGCGATGCGCCGCGTCGTGGGCGACGCGATGGACGTGGTCGGCGGCGCCGGCATCTGCCGGGGCCCGCGGAACCTCCTGTCGTCCGCCTGGCAGGCGGTGCCCATCGGCATCACGGTCGA
>JBEBCR010000260.1:0-3056 GCA_041157565.1 Planctomycetota bacterium
GGGCTCGATCAGGCGCTCGAACTGCGCGCGCGTGATCGTGGCCTGGTAGTGCTTGGGACCGGTCTGGTCCATCGACAGGAACGGCAGGTTGATGTCCGTCTGCTGCACCGAGGACAGGTCGATCTTGGCCTTCTCGGCCGCCTCCTTGAGGCGCTGCATGGCCATCGGGTCCTGGCGCACGTTGATGCCCGACTGCTTCTTGAACTCGTCGGCGATCCAGGTCATCAGCGCCTGGTCGAAGTCGTCGCCGCCGAGGTGCGTGTCGCCGTTGGTGGCGAGCACCTCGAAGACGCCGTCGCCGATGTCGAGGATCGAGATGTCGAAGGTGCCGCCGCCGAAGTCGAACACGGCGACCTTGCCCGACTTCTTCTTGTCGAGGCCGAAGGCCAGCGCGGACGCGGTCGGCTCGTTGATGATGCGCTCGACGGCCAGGCCCGCGATGGTGCCGGCGTCCTTGGTCGCCTGGCGCTGGCTGTCGTTGAAGTACGCCGGCACCGTGATCACGGCGCGCGTCACCTTCTCGCCCAGGTACGCCTCGGCGGCCTCCTTCAGGTAGGCCAGCACCTGCGCGCTGATCTCGGGCGGCGTGAACTTCTTGCCGTCGATGTCGACCTTCACCAGCTCGTCGGGGCCGCCGACGATCTTGTAGGCGACCTTGGTCTCCTCGCCCGTCACCTCGTGGTGGCGGCGGCCCATGAAGCGCTTGATGGAGGCGATGGTCTTGGTCGGGTTCGTCACCGCCTGGCGCTTGGCCGGCGCGCCGACGAGGCGCGAACCGTCGGTCTGGAAGGCGACGACCGACGGGGTGGTGCGACCGCCCTCCGCGTTCTGGATGACGACCGGCGTACCGCCCTCCATCACGCACACGACGGAGTTGGTGGTGCCGAGGTCGATGCCGATGATCTTGCCTTGCTGAGTCATGGTGGTGTGGTCCGCGCGACGGGTTGCAGCCGCGCGTGACGCCCGCGGAGGATCAAAGGGCGTGCCAGCGGCACATAATTCACGCAAGTGCCATACTGGCAAACACTTGGATTCTCCTCCCCAACCCGGACAACCCTCACGTTCCGCCAAAACGGCAGAAGGCGGAAGGCGCCCACCGCGGCCCTGCCACATCGGCAGACGCCTGGGCGGCCAGCGCGGCTAGTCGAGCCCGTATTCCTTAATCTTGCGGTACAGAGTGCGCTCGCCCATGCCGAGCACCTTGGCGGTCTTCTCGCGGTTCCCGCCGCACAGCTCGAGGTTGACGCGGATCAGCTCGCGCTCGACCTCCTCGAGGCTGCGGCCTGCCAGTTCGTAGCCGCCCCCGCCTTCCTTGCCGCCGCCACGCACGCTGTCGGGCACGTCCTCCAGCGCGATCTGCTCGCCGCGCGCCAGGAGCACCATGTTCTCGGCCACGTTGCGCAGCTCGCGCACGTTGCCCGGCCACTCGTAGCGATTGAGCACGGCGCGCGCCTCGGGTTGGATCGAGCGCACCGGGCGCGCGTGCAACTTGGCGAACTCCTGCACGTAGTGGTCGAAGAGCAGCGTCAAGTCGCCCTTGCGCTCGCGCAAGGGCGGCAGGCGCAGTTCGACGACGCGCAGGCGGTAGAGCAGGTCCTCGCGGAAGCGGCCTTGCTCCACCAGCTGCTCGAGGTCGCGGTTGGTGGCGGAGACGAGGCGGATGTCGATCTTCTGTGGCGCGTTGCCGCCGACGGGCACGACTTCGCGCGTCTCGAGCGCGCGCAGCAGCTTCGCCTGCGTGGCGAGCGGCATGTCTCCGACCTCGTCGAGGAACAGGGTGCCGCCGTCGGCGTAGACCATGCGGCCCTCCTTGCTCGCAACGGCGCCGGTGAAGGCGCCCTTCACGTGGCCGAAGAGCTCGCTCTCGATCAGGCCCTCGGCCAGCGCCGCGCAGTTGACGGCGACGAAGTTCTTCTTGGCCCGCGGGCTGTTGGTGTGGATGGCGCGCGCGACGAGCTCCTTGCCCGTGCCGGACTCGCCCAGCACGAGCACCGTGGCGGTGCTCGGCGCCACTTGGCGCAGCGTGTCGAAGACCTTCTGCATCTGCGGCGAACGGCCGACGATGCCCTCGAAGCCGTAGCGCTCGTCGAGGCGCTGCAGCAACTCGACGTTGACGCGCCGCAGGCGCACGCTCTCGACGGCGCGCGAGAGGCGCGCGCGCAGCTCGGCGAGGTCCACGGGCTTCGACAGGTAGTCGGAGGCGCCGAGGCGCAGCGCGTCGACGGCGGTCTTCACCGACTCGTGGCCGGTGACGAGCAGCACGGCGCAGTCGGGCTGCAGGCGACCGGCGGCGCGCAGCACGTCGATGCCGGTCTGACCGGGCATCACGAGGTCGGTCAGCACGCCCTCGAAGCTCGACTCGGACAAGCGCTCGATGCCCTCCTCGCCCGAGTGCGCCAGGGTGCAGGTCCAGCCGTCGACCTCGAGGGCGTCGGCCAGCGACTCGGCGTGGCCCTCGTCGTCGTCGACGATCAGGACGCGCCCGCGGCGCTCGGCTTCCTTGGCGCTCACGCGGCCTCCTCCTCCTTGCGGCCATGGATCTCCACGAGCAGCGGCAGCACGATGGAGAAGCTCGTGCCGCGGCCCTTCTCGGACAAGACGGAGATGCGTCCGCCGTGCTGCTCGACGATGCGGCGCGTCGTCGACAGGCCTAGGCCGGTGCCGCCCTTCTTGGTCGAGTAGTACACCTCGAAGCAGCGCTCGAGCGCCTCGGGGTCCATGCCCACGCCGGTGTCGGTGACGCTGACCTCGACCTGCTGGCCCGAGCGCGCGGCGCGCACGATCAGCTCGCCGCCATCGGGCATGGCCTGGCGGGCGTTGACGCACAGGTTCAGGAGCGCCTGCTTGAAGGCGCCGACGTCGAGCAGGACCAGCGGCAAGCCGGCCGGCAGGTCGACGTGGTGGCGGATCCCCTGCTGGCGATCCTCGAGCTCGACGAAGTCGAGCACCTCGCGGATCGCCTGCACCAGATCGGCCGGCGCGCGGTCGACCGTGCCGCCCCGCGCGTAGCGCAGGAAGTCCTCGACGATGCCCTCGAGGCGCTTGATCTCGCGCTG
>JBEBCR010000261.1:0-4152 GCA_041157565.1 Planctomycetota bacterium
TACATGCAGGCGTACGGCATCTACGACCTGATGGTCGTCGCCGACGCCGAGGGTCGCATCGTCGCCGCCAACACCGTGCGCCACGATGGCTCGCCGCTCGACACCAGCGCCTTGATCGGCGCCAGCGTGAAGGGCGAGGCGTGGTTCGAGGAGTGCATCTCGGGGCGCGTGGCGCCTGGACAGGCGTGGCATGGCGACTTGGAGGCTGATCCGCTCGTCGCCCGTCTCCTCGGAGGGCGTGGATTGGCGCTGGGATTCGCCGCGCCGGTGCGGGATGCGCATGGCGCGCCGACGCGCGTGTGGTCGAACCGCGCGTCCTGGGATCGCATCGTCGGCGAGATCATGGTGGAGACCCGCCAACGCCTCGCGCAGGAGGGCATCGAGGCGGAGACGCAGGTGTTGTCGCGGGACGGAGTCCTGCTCGACGACGCGGACGCCACCGCGGTGTTGTCGTTCAACCTGGTCGACGCAGGCCTCGAGGCCGCGCGCGCGGGTGTCGCCGGAGGAGTCGGCTTCACCCTGGAGGAGCACAAGCGCCGTGGCGTCGAGCAGGTCAACGGCTATGCCGCATCGAAGGGCGCCTTGGGGTTCGCCGGCCACGGCTGGACCGTGCTCGTGCGCCAGGACGCCGACGAGGCCTTCGCCGCGGCCCATCACCTGCGCCTGCTGGTGCTCGGCCTGCTCGTCGGCTCCGCCATCGTGATCCTGTGGGTGTCGCGCAAGGTGGCGCTGTCCATCTCGATTCCGGTCAAGAGAACGGCGGAGGCGCTCGTGGCCATCGCCCGAGGCGACTTGTCCGCCAGGCTGGACGAGGAAGCCGCGGGCGAGCTGGGCGAGATGGCCAAGTCGCTCAACGCCACGACAGGCGTGCTGAAGTCGGTGAGCGAGGAGACGCAGGCCTTGATCGAGGCCGCGCGCGGAGGCCAGCTCTCGGCCCGGGCGGACGCGGAGCGCTACTCGGGTTGCTACCGCGAGCAGATCGAAGGCCTGAACGCCATGTTCGCCGCCATCGCGGGCCCGCTGGGCGAGACGACGCGCACGCTCGAGCGGATCGCGCGTGGCGAGGTCGACGCCCGCGCGGAGGGGGACTTCCCCGGCGACTTGCGATCCATCCGCGCGGCGCTGGTGGAGACCACCGAGGTCCTCGGCAGGTTGATGGCGGACACGCGGTCATTGATCCACGCCAGCCGCGAGGGTCGCCTCGACGCGCGCGCCGACGCGACGAAGTACGAGGGTTGCTATCGCGAACTGTGCGAAGGCCTCAACCAGATGCTGGCGGGTGTCGCGGCGCCGGTCGCCGAGTGCAGCGCGGCCATGCAGCGCGTCGCGTCCGGAGACCTCGGCGTCGAGCTGGCGACCGGCGGACAGGGCGAGTACCAGCGCATGCGCGACGCCCTGGCCGCGACGGTCGACACCTTGCGGCGGCTCCTCGCCGAGACCGGCGCGCTGGTCGAGGCCGCGGGGCGCGGGGACTTGTCGCGACGCGCGGACGCGGACTCCTTCCATGGAGGGTTCCGCCAGCTGTGCGAGGGCGTCAACGGCATGCTCGAGCGCACGACGCGTCCCATGGAGGAGTCACGCGCGGTGCTGGAGCGGCTCGGGAGCCGCGACCTCACGGCGCGCGTGCGTGGCGACTACAAGGGCGACCACGCGCGGGTGAAGGAGTCCCTCAACCAGGCCGTGACCGCCATGGGAGAGGCGCTGGGATCGATCTCTGGCAGTTCGCGCAGCCTGCACGCGGCGGCGAGCGGCTTGGCCAAGGCCTCGGGCGAGGTCGGCACGAGCGTCGAGGAGACCGCGGCTCAGGCCCGGGTGCTGTCGCGCGCGGCCGGCGCCGTGGACGCCAACCTGCAGAGCGTCGCAGGCGCGGCGGAGGAGATGCTGGCGAGCGTCAAGGAAATCGCCAGCAACGTATCCGAGGCCGGAAGCGTGGCGCAGGAGGCCGTCGCCGTCGCTGGCGAGGTGGGCAGCGTGATGGACAAGCTCGCCGAGAGCAGCAGCAGCATCGGCGACGTGGTCAAGCTGATCCGCGAGATCGCGGCGCAGACCAACCTCCTCGCGCTCAACGCCAACATCGAGGCCGCGCGCGCGGGAGAGTCCGGTCGCGGCTTCGCCGTGGTTGCGAACGAAGTCAAGCTCCTCGCCGGCCAGACCAGCAAGGCCACCGAGGACATCTCGACCAGGGTCGCCAGCATCCAGGAGGACGCCTCCCGGGCGCGGCAGGCAATCGAGCGCATCGTCGCGACGATCGGCAGGATCCACGAGGCGCAGCTTTCGATTTCCGGGGCCATCGAAGAGCAGAGCGCCACGACGCAGGAAATCACGCGCAACATCCACGAGGCCGCGCGCGGCAGCAACGACATCGCCGGATCGATCGGCAGCGTCGCCGAGGCTGCCTCGCGCGCCTCGGGTGGAGTGTCGCACGCGAACAAGGCCTCGGAGGACCTCGCCCGGATGGCCGACGACCTCCAGCGCCTGGTGGCGCAGTTCCGCCTCGACGAATCAGGCAAGTCGCGGGCCGCTCGCGCGGCCTAGCGCGCGGCCTTTGCTTCGACCGGCTCGCAGAAGGCGACGATGTAGTCGTGGGCGAAGGTCTTGCCGCCGTCGAAGCTCGCGCGCACGCGGCAGGCCGAGCCAGGCTCGACGCGCAGGCGCGGCGCGCGGAACACGATGCACGGAGCGCCGCCGTAGCCGCCCTCGGCGACGGCGCGGTGGTCGAGCTCCAGCGGTTCGCCCGCCACGAGCCAGTCCGCGTCCAGCGGCTCGACGCGCACGACCAGCTGTTCCGTCCGTGGAGCCGCGCCGCGCCACAGCGCGATGCTGAAGGCGCGATCCGCCGAGTACAGGTCGACGGGCACGTGGCCGCGCGGCGGGTAGTGCACCTCGGACAGGCCCTTCTTGACGGGACCGCTCGAGTCCATCGACCACATCGCCGAGTAGTCGGCGGCGGCCCCGAAGCCCGTGCGCTTCATCGCCGGGTTCAGGCACCAGCGGCGATGGCCGATGCGATCGATGTTGGACGGGTCGCTGTCGTCCATGTAGCCGTCGATGCTGCGCGGCAGCGTCGTGCCGCGGCTGAGGTTGCTGTTGGAGGCGCCCTCGTAGCCCAGCTTGAAGCGCGCCTCGTCGAAGCCCGGCGGCATGCCCGGCGTGTGGTCCAGTCCGCCGTTCGCGCGGCAGACCTCGGCCGCGGCGGCGCAGCGCAGGTTCCACTCGGGGACCAGCTGCATCCTTTCCCAAGGCAGGCCGCACAGGCGCCTGTAGAGCTGCAGCCTGTGCAGGGCGCGCAGGCGCTCTGCGTGCTGCGCGTCCTTGGGATCCTCGGGCGCGTCCTGGGCGAGGATGGCGCGCAGTTCCGCGAGCAGCGCGTCGCGCCGCACGGGGAAGGGCTGGCGCCCGTCGAGTTCGAACAGCTCGCCGTCCTTCCACTGCTGGCGCGTCAGGAGCTTGTCGTCCTGCACGATCTTCAACTCGCCGTGCAGCAGCCCGGCCTTGTACTCGAGGTTGCGCCGACGCCGTCCATCGGCGGAACGCTCGATCCACTTGCCGTGCCTGGCGCCGGCGCGCTGGTCACCGACGCTGGCGCTGGATCCGTCGGGGTGGAACTCCTCGCAGCGTCCGTCGAGCTCGCCTTCCTTGTAGGAGAGGAAGCGCAGCCGGGCGCCGGTCGGGCTCCACTCGCGCCAGGCGCCATGCTTCCGACCTTGCTTGTACTCCGCCAGGAGGGTGCGCACGCCGTTCGCCGCGTACTCCTCGCGCACGCCATCGAGCCGGCCCTGCTCGTCCTCGCTCCAGCGCGCCTTGTGCGAACCATCGGGCCAGGACTCCCGCTTCTCGACGCCGGGCGCGCGCGCCCCTTGCAGGAGCAGGCACAGGGACAGGATGACGAGGCTCGCGAGTCGCATGACGCCGGTTCCGTCGGGCCGGACACGATACGCGAAGTCGCTCCGCGGCGCGTCCTCGCGGCCCTCAGCCGCGGAAGCCGCGCAGGTCGGCCATCGGCCGGCGCAGCCAGTTGTCCGCCGGGTAGTCCGTCCAACCCTCGATGGCGTGCAGCGCGTAGGCGTGGCGCGGAGCGTCGCTGTCGTTGGGTCCCGAGCGGTGCGGCACGGCGCCGTCGAGCAGCACGAGCGTCCCGCGCGGCGCCTCGAG
>JBEBCR010000262.1:0-7770 GCA_041157565.1 Planctomycetota bacterium
ACCCGCTCATCCCCCATCTGCAACGCCAACTGCGCCTGCTTCGGAGCAAAGAACCGATCGAAGAACCTCGCGAACAACACCGTATACACGCGCAAGACACCCTTGGTCCCAAGCCGGTAGACGAAGTCGACCGATGCCCAATACCTCGGTCCGCTCAACCCCTGCGCATGGGCGTACAGCTTCGCCTGCTCGGCCACCATCCACTCGCTGAACAGCATGTACATGATCAAGAGCGGCTTCTGCAGCCAACGCTGCTTGACCACCTTGGGCGCCAGCGGCATCAGCCACGGGAAGCGCACCAGGATCGGGAACAGCTTGTGCAGGTTCTCGATCTCGACCTTGTTCTCGAACAGGATCGAGGTCGTGCGGTTGAACTTCTCCGGGAAGTCGTCGTACCCGGCGATGGAGTAACCCATCTCCTTGGTCATCTCGTTGATCTCGAACTCGGGGTACGGTTGCATCAACGACACGAGCGGGTGGTCGACCTTGCACTCGATGTTGAGCTTCACCGTATCGAACTCGTCGGCCATCGTGCCGCCTGGTCCGCCCAGCATGTTCAGCGAGCCCAGGCGGATGCCGTGCTTCTTGATCCAGCCCGCGGCGTCGACCAGCTGCTGGCGCGTTGTGTGCTTCTTGAACACCGCGTTGCGCACGTAGTCGCTGGCGGCCTCGAAGGCGACGCGCGCGTAGACGCAGCCGGCCTTCTTCAGCAGCTCGATGTGGTGCTCGGTCGTCATGTTCGCCATCAGGATGACGTCGAACGGGAGGCCGACTTCCTTGGGGAAGCGCTCGCAGAACTCCTCGAGCCAGTCGTTGCGCAGGTTGAAGATGTCGTCGACGAAGTGGACGAACTTCAGGTTGTACTTCTTGCGGACGTCGTTGATCTCGTCGATGACGTGGCTCACCGAGCGCTTGCGCACGTACTCGCTGTTGCGCGCGCCGTAGACCTTCTTCTTCATCGCGTGGTGGAAGCAGAAGGTGCACGGCATCGGGCAGCCGCGCTGCGTCACGAACACCTTGCGGTCGGTGTTCTTGTAGATCGCGCCCGCCTCGTAGATCACGTCGCGGTCGGGGAAGCCGAGGTCCTCGAGGTTGTCGACCAGCGGTCGCTGTTCGTTCTTGTGGATCTCGCCGGTCTGCTTGTCCTTGAACCAGAAGTTCTTGACGTCGTGGTAGGGCTGGCCGTCGCGCAGGCGGTCGAGCAGCTCGACGATGGCGCGCTCGCCCTCGCCGCGGCAGATCGCGTCGATGCCGTCGGTCTCCACGTACTCGGGGACGAAGGTCGGGTGCGGGCCGCCGAAGACCGAGATGACGTTGGGCAGCACGGCCTTCACCTTGCGGTTGATGTCCGCGAAGTAGAGGTGCATGCCCGTCGTCAGCGAGTAGCAGACGACGTCGGGCGCGTACTCCTTGACCTTGGCCAGCCAGTCCTTGTCCGGGATGAACAAGCACTTGCAATCGTGCCCGGCGTCCTTGATGGAGCGGGAGACGTACATGATCCCGAGCATCTCCTGGGGGAGGTACTCGTCGATGAACAGGACTTTCATGGCCAGATGGGTTGGTCGCGGTGCCGGGCCGAGGAAGGACAGCCGGACGGTCGTCCGGACAGCGGATTCCTAGCACCCGATCCTATCGGCAGAATCCAAAGGCGGCGTTTGGGCCACCGCAAATTGGCAGTCCGCGTCAGATTCGCCCGGACAAGCGCTCCAGGGCCTTCACGACTTCCCCAAAGGTGCGCTCGCGGTCGAAGTCATCCCGCCGGGCCATGCCGGCAGCGGCAAATTGATCCGCCAAATCCTTATTTGAAAGGATCTTAGCAATTGCATCTCGGGTCGATCTATGGTCCCGGGGGTCGATCAGGAGGCCGTTGACGCCGTCCACCACGACCTCCGGGTTGCCACACACCCGGCTGGCGACGATCGGGGTACCGAGGTGCAGGACCTCGACCAAGGTGTGCGACAAGCCCTCGTATTCGCTGTTCAGGACGAACACGTCCGCTGCCCGGATCCATGTCGGGATGTCCTTGTGGGGCACGTTGCCCAGCCAGAGCACCCGATCCCCGAGCCCCAGGCTCGCCCCCAGCGCCTTCCATTCCACTTCCATGTCGCCGTCGCCCGCCACGGCGAGCTGCGTGTCCGGCGGCAGCTCCGCCAGGGCGCGCAGGATGTTGTCGACCCGCTTCCAGCCCATCAGGCGGCAGATGGTCAGCACCAGCGGCCGGCGCGGATCGACGCCCAGCCGCGCCCGCGCCTGTGCGCGCGTGATGGTCACGTCCTCGGCGCGCGGGCCGTGGTGGGCGTTCCACACGCGCTGCACCTTGCCCGGCTCGACGCCGTAGCTCGCGACCAGGATCCCGCGCAGGTAGTCCGAGCAGCTGATGATGTGGTCGCACCACGACCACCACAGCTTCTGGAGCGCGCGCACCAACGCCACCTTCAGGCCGTAGGACTTGCCCTGGTACGCGTCGATGCCGTCGCCGCCGATCCAACCCTTCCTGTGCGCGATCTCCCACGATCCGTCGACCATGATGCGGATCATGACCGGCTTGGCGCGCAGCTTGGCCGCCAGCACGTGCAGCAGCGCCAGGTGTTCGTTCACGTACACGACATCGGCGTGCTTGGCCGCCTTCCACACCTCGACGAAGGCCTTGAGGTAGCGCGCGGGCAGCGAACCGCGCGCGATGCTCGTGACGCGGAAGGGATGGCCGGCGGGATGGGGATCGGAGCAGAACGCCACGACGTGGACCTCGTGGCCGCGCTCGACGAGGAACCGCCCGAGCGAGGGCACGTAGGTGGCCGGGCCGCCGAGGTCGGGCGGGAAGACCGGCGAGGTGATCAGGACCTTCATGCGGCCGCGCGCCTCGCCCCTCGCCGACCTCAGGGCTTGGCGCAGGTCGCCTGCGCGTTCACGCGTTCGCCCGCGATCAGGTTCATGCGCTCGACGGTGATGTCGCCCGTCGGGTACTCGCCCGTGAAGCAGGCGTTGCAGAACTTCTCGATCTTCGGGTTGCCGGCGCGCGCCGCCTCGTTCATCGCCTCGCGCTCGAGGTAGACGAGGTGGTCGACGCCCAGCACCTTCGCGATGGCGTCGTTGTCCCGGCCCGTGGCGACGAACTCGGTCTTGGTCGCCATGTCGATGCCGTAGGGGCAAGGCGCCACGAGCGGCGGCGAAGTCGAGGCGAAGTACACGTTGCGCGCGCCGGCTTCGCGCGCCATGCGCACGATGCGGGCGGCGGTGTTGCCGCGCACGATCGAGTCGTCGACCAGCACGACGTCCTTGCCCTCGAACTCGAGCGGGATCGGGTTCAACTTGCGCCGGATCGAGTTCTGGCGGCTGGCCTGGCTGGGCATGATGAAGGTGCGCCCGATGTAGCGGTTCTTCACGAAGCCCTCGCGGTACGGCACGCCGAGCTCCATCGCCATCGCCAGCGCGGCGTCGCGCGAGCTGTCGGGGATGGGGATGACCACGTCCGGGGTGGGCGCGCCCGAGGCCTTCCACTGGCGGGCGATGGCCTCGCCGAAGCGGCGCCGCGTCTTGTACACCGACACGTCGTCGAGCATCGAGTCCGGACGCGCGAAGTAGACCAGCTCGAAGATGCACGGGCGGTGAGGCTTCTGCGCCAGCTTGCGGCGCTTGACCACGCGGTCGGCGCCGACGAACACCGCCTCGCCGGCCTGCAGGTCGAAGCTGCGCTCGTACCCGTTGACGTCGAGCACGGTCGATTCGGACGCGCAGGCGTACCAGCGCCCCTCGGGGGTCGTCTTCTGGCCGAACACGCACGGCTTGATGCCGTAGGGATCGCGGAACGCGACCATGCCCACGTCCGGCAGGATCGCGACCACCGAGTAGGCGCCCTTGACGTCGCGGTACACGCGCTCGACCGCGTGGAAGACATCCTCCGCGTCGACGAGGTGCCCGGCGCGCAAGCGCTCGTTGAGCGCCGTGGCGAACGCGTACAGGATCACTTCGACGTCGCAGGAGCTGTTGAGGCGCGTGCCGCTCTTCTTGAAGTGCTTCTCGTGCAGCTCGACGAAATTCGTGACGTTGCCGTTGTGCGCCATCGCCACGCCGACCGGGAAGGTCAGGTGGAACGGCTGGGCGTCGTCCTTGCTGCCGCGGCCCACGGTCGGGTACCGCACGTGCCCCACGCCGAGGTTGCCGCGCAGGCGCGGCATGTTCTTCTCGTTGAAGATCTCGAGCACCAGTCCGAGGCCCTTCTTCACGTGGAAGGAGTCGGTGAAGGTGATGATGCCCGCCGCGTCCTGTCCGCGATGCTGGACGGCGAGGAGCCCTTCGTAGATCTCGCCCGCGACGTCGACGCCGTCAGGCCCGTAGATGCCGATGAAGCCGCACATGTGTGGTCCCGCTGGGAGAAGGCGAGTGTAGGGCTTGGCGGGCCCCGCGACCAACATCCTCGCGCTCCAGCGGCGCGATTCCCGCGCGGTGGCGCGGCGCGACGGCGGGGTGGCGCGCCAAGGTGGCCCGGCGCCGCGACCTCAGCCGGCGAGCTGCCGCACGAGGAACCACAACGCCAAGGCCGCCAACGCGTACTTGCACGCGTAGTAGACCTTGCGGTTCATGCGCTGCTTGATGCCGCGGAAGAAGTGCTTGGACCAGAAGAACACGGGCGTGATGCGGTTCAGCAGGCCGCGCCCTTCGTCCTTCTCGTTGTGGCTGGCGGTGATGCGGTAGACGTGGTCGATCAGGAACTGGTTCAACCAACGCACGGGCGCGAAGCGCACCGGACGCGTGAAGTCGACGAACAGGATCAGGCGCGGCTCGTCCGTGTTGTTCGAGGCCCAATGGACGTAGGTCTCGTCGAAGACGAGGTCCTCGCCGTCCCTCCACGTGTGCTCGATCCCGTCGACCCAGATGCTGCAACCGGGCTTCTTGGGGCAGGCGAGCCCGAGGTGGTAGCGCAACGAGCTCGCGAACGGGTCGCGGTGGCGGCCGAGCTTGCTGCCCGGAGGAAGAAGCGTGAAGGCCGCGGCGTTGATGCCCGGGACGCTCTTCAAGAGTTCGACCGTGCGCGGGCAGCGCTGCGAGGCCGACGGAAGGAAGTCGCCGTACCACTTCATGTGGAAGCGCTTCCAACCGAGCTTCTTGAACGACAGGAAGGTCAGGTCCTGCTGGTCGGCGTTGTAGTCGATCTTGCCTTCGTCGTGCAGCGCCAGCGCCTCGGCGCGGATGGTGCGCCACTCGTCCTTCAGCTTCTTGAGCTGCGGGAAGTCCTTGGCGGGCAGGATGGGATCCCGCGGCACGGCCGAGCACAGGTAGATGAGCGCGTTGAAGGGCGAGAACAGCCCCGAGTGCTCGGTCAGCTGGCGCTCGAACTTCAGCCGTTCCTTGCCGCGGAAGTGCACGTACGACACGCAGGCGAGGTAGACGAGGGCGAGGGCGCCCAGGATCGACAACGGGTGCAGCAGCAGTTCGCTCGCGCCTTCCATCGGAGCGCATGATACGCAGGCCGCGGCGCGGAGCCAAACCACCCAGCCCACCGGCAGGACCAGCGTGGCCGCAGCGTCCGGCGCCGCGGAGCAGCCGGAGCCGTTGCTATGCTCGCTCCGCGCGTCCGTCGGCGACGCGCGCACCGACCCCCATGGAAGCAGCCAACCATCAAAGCCTCGCCAAGCGCCTGATCCGCCTGCTCGCCGGCGTGCTCGCCGGGGCCTTCGTCGGAGGCTTCGCCAACATGGGCGTGCTCCTCGCCGGATCGGCGTTGCTGCCAGCACCCGAAGGCGTGGACGTGAACGATGCGGCGAGCATCGACGCCAACATCGCGCGCTACTCGGTGGCCCAGCTCCTCGTGCCGTTCGCGGCGCACGCCGTCGGCACCCTCGTCGGCGCCTGGCTCGCGGCGCTCGTCGCCCGCCGCGGCGGCATGGCTTGGCTGGCGAGCGGCCTCGTCGGGGCGCTGTTCCTGGCCGGGGGCATCTACGCCGTGACGCTGATCCCCTCCGCCCCACTGTGGTTCGACGCGCTCGACCTCTTGGGCGCCTACGTCCCGATGGCCTGGCTCGGGCATCGCCTGGCCATGGTCCGCGCGTAGGCCCAGGTCGCGCGCCGAGGCGGTCGAGCGCGAGCCAGCGGGGCCTCGAGCAGGCCCCGAACAGGCCCCAGGAAGGCGATTCCGCCCACCTTCGACGGCACGGACGCGGAACGCGAACCCCACGGCGCGGTTGATGCCTGTACTCTTCCAAGAGAGGCGTCGCGCCAGGTTATCCCATGCACTCCCTCCTTCTTCGACTCGTCCCCCTCGTCGTCGCGCTCGCGCTCGCGGCCCCCGCGCGCGCCCAATGGGACACGGGTCCGGTCGTCGCGCCCCGCGTCGAGTACCGCACCTTCGCCAGCGCCGCCGCCGGAGCGACGGTGAGCTACCACGTCTGGACGCCGCCCAACTACGACACCGAACCCGCGCGGCGCTTCCCGGTGCTCTACTGGTTGCACGGTTCGGGTTCGCCCACCACCAGCGTGGCGCCGCTCGCCGGTTGGTTCGCCAACGCCGTGGCGGAAGGCCAGATGCCGCCAATGATCGTCGTGTTCCCCAACGGCTGGGACTACGGCATGTGGACCGACTCGAAGGATGGCACGCGCCCGCTCGAGACCGTGCTCATGGGCGAGCTGCTGCCCCTGGTCGACGCGAGCTATCGCACGATCGCCGCGCGCTCGGGCCGCATCATCGAAGGGTTCAGCATGGGCGGCATGGGCGCGGCGCGCCTCGGGATGAAGCACCACCAGGTCTTCGCCGGCGCGTCGATCCTGGGTGCTGGCCCGTTGCAGCTCGACTTCATGGTCAGCCCCACCTGCATGGTCGTGCCCGACGCCCTGCGCGCGCAGATCTACCAGGATGTGTGGGGCTCGGACCCCGCGTACTACCTCGCCAACACGCCGTGGACGCTGGCCGAGCAGAACGCCGCCGCGGTCGTCGCCAGCGGCTTGCGCGTGCGCCAAGCCGTCGGTGCGGCGGACTGCTTGATCCAGAACAACATCCCCTTCGACGCCCACCTGACGCAGTTGGGCATCGCGCACAGCTACGCCACGCCCGCGGGCGTGGGGCACAGCGCGACGCAGCTGATGCAGGCGCTGGGTGCGGCCAACTGGAACTTCTACCGCGAGACGCTGGGCGGAGCGCCGACCGGTTCCGCCTTCTGCCTCGGCGACGGCAGCGGCGCCGCCTGCCCCTGTGGCAACCAGGGCTCGCCCGGCCAGGGCTGCGCCAACTCGATCGGCGTCGGCGCGCGCCTCGACGCGCATGGCAACGCCTCGCTCGCCAACGACACGCTGCGCCTCGAAGTGCAACCCGTGCCCAACAGCTCGCTGCTCTTCTTCCAAGGCACGCAGCGCGTCAACAGCGGCCTCGGCTCGCCGTTCGGCGACGGCCTGCGCTGCGTCGGCGGCAGCGTCGTGCGCCTGCGCACGCGCGTCGGCGCATTGAACTTCGCCGCGCATCCCGCGGGCGGCGACCTGCCCATCTCCGTGCAAGGCGCGCTGCCCTTGGCCGGGGGCACGCGCCACTACCAAGTGTGGTACCGCAACTCGGCGAACTTCTGCACGAGCTCGACCTTCAACCTGTCGAATGGTTGGAGCGTCGACTGGACGCCGTAGCCGCGCCGACGCTCACGCTTGCGCCCCCGAACGCCGACGCGGTGAGGGTGGAGCGACGCCAGCGGCGCTAGCTGCCGGTCCACCAGTCGGGATAGAGCGACGCGACGAAGTCGTCCATGAGTTCGGCGGGAATCGGGTCGGCGGGATCGTCGTCCTCGGCGTCGT
>JBEBCR010000263.1:0-4742 GCA_041157565.1 Planctomycetota bacterium
CAAGGCCGGCATGCCCTACCCGGGGGCCGTCGGGCCGGGGGAGTGCGTCGCCATCTACACCGGCGCCGAGGTGCCCGCCGATTGCGACGCGGTGGTCATGGTCGAGAAGAGCCGCCGCCAGGCCCAGGCGCAGGACGGGGAGGAGCAACCCGCGCACGCCGCGGTCGAGGTGGTCCATCTCGACGACAAGCCGCGGCCGTGGCAGCACGTCTGCCGCGTGGGCGAGGACCTCAAGAAGGGCGAGACGACCTTGGTGGCCGGCAAGCGCCTGACGGCCATCGACCTGTCCGTGCTGGCGGCGGTCGGTTGCGAGTACGTGCCCGTGCGCCCCAGGCCGCGCGTGGCGCTCCTGACGACCGGCGACGAGCTCGTGCCGGTCTCCTCCATCCCGAAGAACGGCCAGATCCGCGAGGGCAACACCTACTACTTGGCGGCGCGTCTCGAGGAGTGCGGCGCGCAGGTCGAGAACCTCGGCATCGTGGCCGACGACGAGGCCCAGCTGGAACGCGTCGTGCGCGCCGTGCTGTCGCGCTGCGACGTGCTGGTCACCACCGGCGGCGTGTCGATGGGCAAGTACGACATCGTCGGCGGGGTGCTCGAGAAGGTCGGCTTCGAGCCGGTCTTCCACAAGGTCTCGATCAAGCCGGGCAAGCCCCTGTGGTTCGGCATGTGCGGCCCGACGCCCGTGTTCGCCCTGCCGGGGAACCCGGTTTCGTGCCTGATCGGCTTCGAGGTGTTCGTGCGCCCGGCGCTCGCCAAGCTCGAGGGCGAGGGCGTCGACGCGTGGGAGGACGCGCGCCTGACCGGTCGCTGGCGCGGCGGACCGACCAAGCCCAACGATCGCCAGCAGAACCTGCCGGTGCGCGTGGTGCGCGCCGAGGACGGGGCCGACGAGCTCGTCCCCTTGGCTTGGACCAGCTCGGCCGACATCGTCGAGCTGTCGCGGGCGCAGGGGCTCGCCGTCGTCGAACCCGGACGCGTCGTGTCCGAGGGCGAGGTGCTCGAGTGGCGGCCGCTTCCGCCGTGAGCGCGCGCGACGAAGTCGTCGGCGGTGCGCCGCTCTCCGCGCGCGCGCGCTGGCTGCACCTGCTCGGCGCGTGGACCTTCCTGTGGCTTGGCAATCCGGGTGTCGCCGCGCCCGGACTCGCCGTGGCCTGCGCCAGCCTCGGCTGGACCTGGCTGGCATGGGGCACCTTGGCGCCGCAACGCCCCGGTCGCGCCGGCTGGCGCGGCGCGCGGCTGTGGGTCGATTGGCTGGCGGCCGCCATCGGCTTGTCGGCGCAGTGCTTCTGGAGCACGAAGGTCCTGTGGTTGACGCTGCTCGCCGTCGCCATCGTGCCCGGTCTCTACTACGCGTTGGCGGCCGCCACGGCGCGGCTGCTCGCCCAGCGCTTCGGCGCGGCCCTCTCCTTCGCCGCCGCCTTCGCCTCGTTCGAGGTGCTGCGCACCCAGCTCGAGCCGCCCTTCGCCTTCGGCTGGATGCGCGTCGCGCACCACTACGCCGGCCCCGATGGTTGGGTGGCGCCGGTGCAGGTGGTCGGCGCGGCGGGAGCGGGCTTCCTCCTCCTGCTCGCCGCCGGCGGCGTCGCGCAGGCTTGGCGCGGGCGCGCCCGGGCGGCGACGCGCAACGGGGGACTCTCGTGGGCGGGCGCGGGCCTTTGCGCCTGGCTCCTGGCCGGGATGGGCGCCAGCGCGGTCGAGACGCGCGTCGCCGGGCGGGCGCTGCTCGTGCAGCCCGCCTTCGAACAGCGGCGCAAGATGAACCCGCTGTCGTCGCGCGAGATGTTCGCCGACTCGCTCGCCTTGACGCGCGCCGGCCTGCAGCGCCACGGACCGGTCGATCTCGTGGCGTGGGGCGAGACGATGCTGCCCTACTTGCTCGCCGAGCCCGAGCTCGAGGCGGCGGTGGCGAACGGCGCGCGCGCGCCGGACTGGGCGCGCTACCAGCCCGAGCCCGAGGACCTGCGCACGCTGCGCGAGAACGAAGCGGCGGTACTCGGGGTGCTGCAGTCGGAGGAGGGGGCCCTGCTGCCGAAGGGGGTCGTGTTCGTCGCGGGCGTCGAGCAGTTGTGCCTGCGCGACGGAGCGGTGCGCCGCAGCAACAGCATCGTCGCCTGGCGGGAGGGACGGCGCGTCGGGTCGGCCGCCAAGCGCCACCTCGTCCCGGGCGCGGAGTCGCTGGCGGGGCTCGAGCGCATCGGGCTCGTGCGCGAGGGCGCGCTGGCCTTGGCGGGCTACCTGCCCGACCTCGTGCCCGACGCCGGCGCGGGGCTGATCGACCTGCCACTCAAGCCGGGAGTCGAGGGCGGCACGCTGCGCGCCTCGGCCAGCGTGTGCTTCGACAACAGCTTCGAGGATGTCTACGTCGACGCGACGCGCGCCGGCGCCGAGCTGCACTTCGTCGCCTCGAACGAGGCGTGGTACGAGGAGTCGTTCGAGTACGACCAGATGCTGGCCTTCAGTCGCGTCGCCGCGGTCGAGACTGGCCGCGCGCTGGTGCGCGCCACGAATTCCGGGCTGACGGCCTTGGTCGGCCCCGACGGTCGGGCAGAGGTCTTGCGCGTCGACGGACGCGATCGCATGGTCGCCGGCAGCCTGGCGGTCGACTTGCCCGTGCCGGTGCGGAAGGACCAGCGCACGCCCTACTTGCGCCTGCGCGAGGGGATCCTCCTCGGCTTGGTGGCCGCGCCATGGCTGCTCCTGCTGTTACCTCTGCTCGGGCGGACGGTACTGAGGCGCCGAAGGGACTAGGTCCCGCCAAACCCTTGCCAAGCAAGGCTCTGCAGATGCCGGGCCTTCCTTGACATGGGGCGGGGCGCTTCCTACACTCCCGAACCACCGTAAGTGCGCCGTGCGCAAGGACAGACGCAAGTCCTTGGCACAGCAAGGCTTGCGGTGGCCGGCCGGCGCCCAGCCGCGCCGTGGGCGGGGACAGCCTCTCTCCGGAGGGTTGCGCCCTCCCGCGACGCAGATGGTCGACCTGCACCCGCCCCCCAAGCATCCGGACGCCCCCCGGCGCCTCGCGGACGCGACGAACCACCAGCCAGAACCCCAGGCATGAGCTCCCTCGGAAAGATCTTCATCGTCCTCAACCTCGTCCTCGCCGGCGCGTTCTTCGGCTGGGCCTACAACGCGTACAACACCAACGCGGAATTCAAGGCCAAGTACGAGCAAGAGACCACGGCTCACGCCGCCTCGAAGAAGGCCCTCGAGGCCGACGTGGCCAAGCTGAAGGCAGAGGGCCAGGAACTGACCACCCAGAAGAACACGCTGCAGAGCGAGCGCGACGAAGCGCGTCGCTTGGCCGAGCGCAACAAGTCGGACTACGACAGCGAGGCCCAGAAGAACAGCCAGCTGCGCGCCGACGTCTCCAAGATCTCGGCCACCCTGGGCGAGATGGAAGCCGGCAAGTCCAAGCTGCAGGGCGAGCGCGACAAGGCCATCGCCGCCCAGCGCGACGCCGAAGACAAGGCTCGCTCCGCCACGGAGGCCCAGATGGCCGCCGAGAAGGACGCCGCCGACAAGAACGCCTCCCTCGAGCAGGCCAACGCCACCATCGCCGACATGGAGAAGGCCGCCCAGACCGCCTCGAAGGACATCGGTCGCCTCGAGGCCGAACTGGCCACGCTGGTCGCCAACACGGGCGCCCGCGTCAGCGACTTCGCTTCGATGCAGGACATCAAGGGCGCGGTCCTCGAAATCTCGACGATCGTCGAGCCGGGCCTCGTCGCCATCAACAAGGGTTCGAACGACGGCGTCAAGCGCGGCTACACCTTCGAGATCTACGACGGCAAGGTCTACAAGGGCCAGGCCCGCGTGGAGTTCGTGCACGACACGATGTGCTCGGCCATCCTGACCCGCACCGTCCCCGGCCAGT
Source organism: Planctomycetota bacterium (assembly GCA_041157565.1). Classification (GTDB taxonomy): domain Bacteria; phylum Planctomycetota; class UBA1135; order UBA1135; genus SXXH01. Next base: position 3,878 of record JBEBCR010000263.1, read on the forward strand.
CGATCCGCCAGGGCGACGGCGCGGCGACGCGCCTGTGATCGCAGCCCACTGACGATCCAAACCCACTGACGATCGACAGGAGACCTACCACATGGCGACTCCCCGCACCTCCCGCACCGCCGGCTCGAAGGCTGGCAAGGCCGACGCGGCCGCGGAAGCCAAGCCGACCGGCCCCGGCCTCGGCATGGTCGAGGCGGTCCAGATCTTCACTGCCCTGACCCTCGTCGCGGCCATCATCGTGATGGACATGTACTCCGCGGCGGCCTTCGGCAAGGGCGTGTTCTTCTGAGCACTGCGCGCGACTGAGGCTGGCGCGAGCCAGTCTGCGACCCAGGCGGTTCCAAGCCGCGGTCGGACACACCCGGGCCAGCGAAAGCTGGCCCGGAGTCGTTATCCGAGGGAGCATCATCCCGCCAGCGCCAGCCGACCATCCCGCCAGCGCCAGCCGACCATCGCGCCAGCGCCAGGCGACCCGGAGCGCATTCCCCCCGGCGAGCCAGCGTCGTGGGCCGCTCGGCACCGTGCTGCGCGAGGACGCCTGGCACCCAGCTCGGAACCTGGTGCCGGCGCAGCACGCCGCCTCGCCAGCCTGCGGGCGAAGACCGCTCGGGCTGGAGCTCGCCCCATGCTGGACACCGGTGGCGGACAAGCCTCGTGCGGCATCGTCGCCATGCCCGCGGTCCGAGCGCGAATCCACGCCCGCTTGCTTCAATGCGACTTGCTGCCTTGGCGCGTCGACATCGAACGCGGACTCGGGAACTGCGCGCGAGGTCGACTTTGCGGTGGCTTGATCGCGCATCGTGGACCGCTAGACTCCGAACGGTCAGGGCCGCGCGCGGGATCACGCGCCGCAGGCCCCGCGAGA
>JBEBCR010000264.1:0-12932 GCA_041157565.1 Planctomycetota bacterium
GAGATCGTCGAGCTGCACCACTTGTTCGACCTCGAGCCCGAGCGCATCGAGGTGGTCGTGCATCCCCAGTCGATCGTCCACTCGATGGTCGAGTTCGTCGACGGCTCCGTCGTGGCGCAGCTCGGACCGCCCGACATGCGCGTGCCGATCCACTACGCGCTGCACCATCCCGACCGCGCGGCGGGACCGTGGCGAGGCTTCGACGCGCGGAGCATGGCGCAACTGACCTTCGAGGAACCCGACCTCGAGCGCTTCCCGGCGCTGGCGCTGGGTTGGCGCGTCGTGCGCCAAGGCGGCTCGGCGGGAGCGGTGCTCAACGCGGCCGACGAGTCCGCGGTGGAGGCCTTCCTCGCCGGCAGCATCGCCTTCGGCGACATCGCCGACATCGTCGCGCGCACCCTCGACGCCCTGGGCGGGACGGCGGGCACGGTGCGCGAGCTCCTCGACGCGGACCTTTCGGCCCGCGCCCACGCGCGCCAACTGGCGGCCAACCTCGCTCCCACGAGGACCTGAATCCCCCGTCCGGCGCATACGCAAGGAACCCACCAAAGCTCCATGGACTGGCTGATCGGCTTCTACCACGCGATGCTCGTGCCGCTGGGCATCGGCCTCGTCATCTTCGTGCACGAGCTCGGGCACTTCCTCGCCGCGCGGCGCTGCGGCGTGCGCGTCGAGACCTTCAGCCTGGGCTTCGGCCCGCGCGTCTTCGGCTGGAAGCGCGGCGACACCACCTACCAGTTGGCGCTCGTGCCGCTCGGCGGCTTCGTGCAGATGAAGGGCGAGGGCGGTCCGAAGGAGGAGGGCGCGCCGGGCGAGCCCGACGACCTGCGCTCGAAGAGCGTGGGCGCGCGGTTCCTGATCTTCTCCGGCGGCGTGCTGATGAACCTCGCCTTCGCGCTGGTCGTGTTCCCGATCATCTTCAGCGTGGGCGTGCCGTTCGAGGCCCCCACGCTGGGCGCGCCCGCTCCCGGCAGCGCGGCGTGGAAGGCGGGACTCGACACGGGGATGCGCGTGCTGGCGGTCGATGGCGAACAGGTGCGCGGCTACAACGACATCCCCACCGCGGTGGCGCTGCACGCGCCGGCGGCCTCGACGTTGACCGTGCGCACGCCCGAGGGCGAGGTGCGCCAGGTCGTGCTGCAGCCGGAATGGCGCGCCGACCTGGGGCTGTACGAGGCGGGCTTGCGCGAGTGGCGCGACCCGCGCGGGACGCTCGTGGTGCAGCCCGGCGGCGCCGCCGAGGCGGCGGGACTGGCGAGCGGCGACCGGCTGGTCGAGGTGGTCGGCGCGCCCGGGGGTGTCGAGCTCGAGCAGGCCATCGAGGACAGGCTGCGGCGCGGCGAGCCACTGGTGCTCGTCGTGGAGTCGGGCGGCGACGAGGGCGCCGCCCCGGAGCGCCGTCAAGTGGAATTGACAGCACGCCGCGTCGAGGTGCACGTCGAGCGCCGCAACTTCCTGCAGCGCCAATGGGCGCGGCTTTCGGGCGACGAACGCGAGGTGGTCGACGCGCCCATGGCGGGCATCGAGCCGATCCACAACGCCGTGCTGGCGGTGCGCGACGCTTCCGCGCTGCGCGGGCTCGACCTGCAGCCGGGCGACCGCCTGCGTTCCGTCGCGGACGCGCCCGTGCTCCTGCCGCGCGACCTGCCGCGACGCCTCGCGGAGCTGTCGCTGCCGGCCACGGTCGAGTTCGAGATCGAGCGCGGCGCCACCCTCCTGCGGGCCGGAGTCGAGCTGGATCGCGAGGGCGCGCGGCGCTTCGTCGACGCCGTCGCGATCGGCGGCGCCGCCGAGCACGATCGCGTGCTGGCGAACCCCGGCGGCGCGGCCGCGCGCGCCGGCGTGCGCGACGGCGACCGCATCGTCAAGATCGGCGAAGCTCGCATCGAACGCTTCTCCGACATGGCGACGGCCATCAAGAACGCCGGCGCCGAGCCGCGCGCGTGGACCGCGCTGCGCCGCGGTCCCGACGGGCGCGAGGCGGAAGTGCGCCTGGATGTCGCGGCGGGCGGCTTCGAGCGGCCCGACCTGGGACTCGCCTTCGAGGGCGCCGAGCACATCGTGCGCGCCGACGGCCCGATCGACGCCCTCGCCATCGGCCTGCAGTCGAGCTGGCGCTTCCTCGTCGAGACTGGACGCGTGCTGAAGGGCCTGTTCCAAGGCAGCGTGGCCGGCAGCAACGTGGGCGGCATCCTGACGATCGGCGCCGTGTCGCACACCTTCGCGGAGAGCGGCCTGGCCAAGTTCTTCTTCTTCCTGTGCATCCTCAGCCTGAACCTGGCGGTGCTGAACATCCTGCCCATCCCGGTGCTGGACGGCGGGCACTTGTTCTTCCTGCTGGTGGAGAAGATCAAGGGCTCGCCGGTCTCCGACCGGGTCATGGGCTGGAGCCAGACCGTGGGCGTGGTGCTCGTCGTGTCGTTGATGGTCTACGTGACCTACAACGACCTCGTGCGGTACCTGTTCCGCTGACTCGGCTCCGTGCCGGGGCGCCGCGCCCCGCCAGCCGCTTGCGGCCGGGGGGCGGCGAGGGCTAGCGTGGATGCATGCGCCCGCACGCCATGCTCGCCCTGCTGCGCATCTCGCAGGCGCCCTCCGCCGCCGCCGACGCGTTGGCGGGCCTGGCGCTGGCGCATGGAGCCGCCGCCATGGTCGAGGGCGGGCTCGTCTTCGGTCCCGAGGCGTGGGCCGCCTTGCCCGCGCAACTCGGAGCCTCGCTCGGCGTGTACCACGGCGCGCTGGCCTTGAACGACTGGCGCGATCGCGAGCACGACCGGCGCACGCGCCCCACGCGCCCCATCCCCTCCGGCGCCGTCCCGCCCTGGCTCGCCTTCCTGCTCGGCTCCGCGCTGGTGCTCGGGGGCGTCTCGTGCGCCTCGACGCTCGGGCCGACGGCGACGACATGGACGGGCGTCATCGCGCTGTTGGCTCTCCTCTACACCTTCGTGGCGCGCGGTCCAGTCGCCGGCCCGGCGCTGCTCGGCGCATGCCGCGGCGCCAACTTGGCCTCGCCCGCGGTGCAGACCGGCGCATGGAGCGAGCCGCTGGTGCTCGCCGCAAGCCTCGTCTACGCGCTGTACGTCGCCTGCATCTCGAAGCTCGGCCGCCACGAGGACGGCGTGGAGCAGGACGCCAGCGGCCTGCGCCAGCGCCTGTGGCTCGGCGCGGCGACGGCCAGCCTCTTGTGCGCGGCGGTCGTCGGTTGGCTGGGCAAGGACGCGTGGCTTCCGCGCATCGTCGCGGCGGCGCTGGCGACCGGCGCGGCGGGCGGGCTGGCGCGGCACCTCGTCGGAGCGACGCTCGCCGATCCTTCGGCGGTGCAAGGCGCGATGGGCGACGCGCTGCGCCGCATGCTGCCCCTGCTCGCCGTGCTCGTGCTCGCGGTCGCGCTCGACCACACGGCGTGGATCGTCGCGGGCTGCATCCTCGCGGGCTTGCCGCTCGCCTGGCTGCTGCGCCGCGTGGCGCCGCCGACCTAGCCGGACCCGCTCGCGCCCGGCTCACGAACTGCCCGCGCGCACGCGCGCCTCGGCGGCGGCGCGATCGAGCACCTCGCCGTCGAGCTGCAGCGTCTCGAGCCGGCGCAGCCACTGGCCGAGCGCCGGTCCGCGCGGCACGCCCAGCGCCAGCAGGTCTTCGGCCGAGAGCAGCGGGGCCGGATGCAGGCCAGCCGGACCGAGGCGCCGCACCTCGTCCTCGATGGCGTCCCACGCCTCGATGGCGGGCCGCGACAGGCGCGCGAGGCGCAGTCCGCAAGCGAAGCCAAGCCGCCGCGCGCGCAGGATGCGACGCGAGCGCGACGGCCACGGCTCGAGCAGCAGCTCGTGGGCGCACGCGAGCGCGTCGAGGCACCCGTCCTGCTCGTGGCGCGAGCACTTGAGCCCTTGGAGCACGCGCTCGGCGCGCGCGAGAGAGAGTTCCAGCGGCGCCTCGAGCTCGTCCTCCACGGGCGCCAGGATGGCGGCCAATCCGTCCGCGAGGCTGGTGGGCCGCGGCCAGGCGGACAACCGAGCCACGCGCGAGTCGATGCGCGGCAGCTCCTCGCCGAAGGTGGGCACCACCAGGCGGCAAGCCTCGAGCAGGCGCAGGAAGCGCGACAAGTCGCCGCGCGCGCAGGCGCCGGCCAGCTCCTTGTGCACGCGCTCGCGCGCCATGCGCGCCAAGCTCGGCGCGAGGCCCTGCGCCGCCAGCAACGTGCGCTCCTCCACCTCGAAGCCGAGGGTGGCCGCGAAGCGCACGAGCCGCAGGAGCCGCAGCGAATCCTCGCGGAAGCGTTCCTCAGGGTCGCCGATGGCGCGCAGCAAACCCGCCTTCAAGTCGGCCAAGCCGCCCGTCGGGTCGCGCACCTCGTTCGTCAGGGGATCGAGGTACAGCGCGTTGACGGTGAAGTCGCGGCGTCGCGCGTCCTCGACGAGGTCGGTGCCGAAGCGCACGCTGTCGGGGCGACGACCATCGCTGTAGGTGGTCTCGAGGCGGTAGGTCGTGTGCTCGACGGAGGCGCCCTCGAGCACGACGAGCACGGTGCCGAACTCGATGCCAGTCGGCACGGTGCGCGGGAAGGCCGCCTGCACCACCTCGGGACGCGCGTCCGAGCACAGATCGGCGTCGGCCACGGGGCGGGCCAGCGCGAGGTCGCGCACGCAGCCGCCCACCAGCCAGGCGCGATGGCCCAGCTCCGCCAGTCGCCCGGCCACGGCCTTGGCGGCCGAGGACCAGGGCTCCGGCAGGCGGGACAGGCAAGGAGTGCCCACGGGAGGTGCTTGCATCGCGCTCGCGGCTTGTGGATGTTGCAGCATACCGCCCGCGCGCGGCCGGGACCGCGCGGGATCCGCCGGATCCGCGCCGCCGGCGCCACGAAGATCATGCAAGCCACCACCACCATGGAGACCGCCGGGGCGCAGCCGGCCGTCGTCGGACTGACGTGGATCGACAAGCTCACCATCGCCGCCATCGTCGGCATCGTGGTGCTGGTCACCATCCCGCACGTCGAGCGGCTCGCGCGCCGCGACAACGAGCTCGACGCGATGCGCACGTTGCGCGTGCTCGCCACCCAGCCGGTCTCGCCCGGCTCGGCGCAGCGCGACGGCACGCTGCGCGGCCTGGTGGGCGCCGACCAGTTGCTGGCGAGGAGGCTCGAGGACTCCAGCTGGCTCCCCGACGGCAGCATGCAGCGCCACGGCTACCGCTTCGACCTCGCCAGGAGCGCCAAGGGCGAAGTGCTGCTGCGCGCCTGGCCCATCGAGGCCGGCGCCACGGGACGCGCGTCCTTCCTGTGGAACCCGCGCACGGGAATGCTGGGACACGACAACGCGGCGCTCGCGTGGAGCGGCGAACGCGCGCCCGGGCTCGACCAGCCCCTCGACGAACGCTCGGGCTGGCGCCGCATGGCGCACAAGCCGCGCTGACCGTCCCCAACGCGCCCGCCGCTCAGCGGCCGGAGCGCGCGCGCAGCGCCTCGCGCATGCGACGCGACCATTCCTGCAGGCCGAGCAGGTCGTAGACCTCGGCGCATTGCGCCAGGTCGCGGCGCGCGGGAAGGCCCGCGGTGCCGCCAGCCAACGCTCCGTACGCGGGCCGGCCCTCCGGGATGGACTCCAGGAGGCGCGCGTCGGCGGCCACCTGGGCGACGTCGAGCGCGCCGCGGTAGGCCACCTGCACGGCGTCACCTCGCGCGAGCAGGACCAGCGGCAGCTCGATCGACTCGAACGGCCCGTAGAGCTCCATCAGGAGCACGTCGATCGCCTGGTCGAGGCGCGCGTCCGCCCCGCGCGCCAGCGCGCGTGTCAAAAATTCCGGACGCGCGGAGAGCGCCCGACGCGCCGCCTCGCAGGCCGCGTCGCCCGGCTCGACCACCAGCAGGGCCTGGGACGCCGCGCCCGCCCGCGCCAGCGAGTCCGGCAGCGGGAACGGATCGCACAAGGGCGTCCGCGCCATCGACGGCATGCCTGCGACCGGAGACTGGTTCGCGGGCACCCTCGCGCGCGCGCGGGTCGCGGCCACGGCCACGCCGGATCCGCGCCGCAGGATGGCCCGGCGCGCGCCGTCGCCGGATGCGGGCGGCAGGGACTCGACGGCGAAGGACTCGCGCTCGCCGTCGCTCCACTGCACCTCCAGCGCGCGCGGCTCCTCGCCCGGCCGCAGCCCGAACAGGATGCGCGGAGACGAGGAGCACAAGTACCCTTCGCCCGCGTGGATCGTGCCGCGCAGGCGCCGCGCGCCGGTCGACAGGCGCACGGTGGCGCCGGGCAGGACGCGGTCCACGAGCTCGAGCGACAAGGCGCGCGGATTGGGGCGCGGATTGCGCAGCACGCGCAGCGTGGGCGCCGTGCGCGAGACGAGCACCAGGTCCAGCCCGCCATCGTCGTCGAGGTCGAGACGCAGCAGGCCGCGCGCGTCGCCCTCGTCGTCGAGGCCAAGCGCTCCCGCCACCTCGGCGAAGGTCCCGTCGCCGAGGTTGAGGTACGAGTAGTCGCGCTCGCGCCCGTTCCACGACCAACCGCCCTCCTTGCTCGTGGCCTCGCGCAGGAAGCCCCAGCCGGCCGCGTACTCCTCCACCGGGCCCTTGGCGTCCTTGGGGGACGCGGCGACCACGCCGCGCCAGAACAAGCCCTGCACGTCCTCCAGGCGGCGATTCGTGACGAAGCCGGCGGGAGCGTGGATGTCGGGCAGCCCGTCGCCATCGAGGTCGGCGTGCAGCGCGCCCCAGCCCCAGCCACCGCGCAGGATGCCCGCCTCGACGCTGGCGTCGCGGAAGCGTCCGGAACCCTCGTTGACGAGCAGGGTGTTGCCCCGCGCGTGGCGCATGTAGTCGGGGCGCAACGCGGGCGCGGAGGGCATGAAGCGCGGGTCGGCGGCGATGCGCAGGCCGGCGGCGCTGTGCATGTTGGTCACGTGCAGGTCCAGGTCGCCGTCGAGGTCGTGGTCGGCGGCGCTGGCGCCCATGCTCGCCGCCTGGTCAGCCGCGCAACCGTCGGCGACGCTGCGCTCGGCGGCGGCGTCGACGAAGCGGCCGCGTCCGTCGTTGACCCAGTAGTTGTTGCGGCCGAAGTCGTTGGTGACGTACAGGTCGAGGTCCCCGTCGTCGTCGAAGTCGGCCCACAGGGACGACAGGCTGAAGCGATCGTCGTGGCGGTCGAACCCGGCCGCAGCGCGCCCGTCGACGAAGCGTCGCCCACCTTCGTTGCGCCAGTAGAGGTTCGACGCCCCGTTGCGCGCGTCGTGGTAGGGCGTGGGCACGCCGCCGTTCACGCCGCCGGCGACGTAGCGCGTGGCGTGCAAGTCGAGGTCCCCGTCCTTGTCCGGATCCGCGGCCGCCAGCGAGTAGACCTCGGGGCCCGAGGGGCCGTCCTGCAGCCGCGTCGCCTGCGCGAACCGTCCGCGCCCGTCGTTCCAGCAGATGAACGCGCCGTTGCCGGCTCCGACCACGAGGTCGAGCGCGCCGTCGCCGTCCATGTCGGCGGAAAGCGCGCCGCTCGACTGATCGAGGAAGGCGACGCCCGCCTCGCGTGCGGCCTCGCGGAATCCACCAGTCGCTTCGCGCAGGAACAGCCAATTGGGCAGCCCTCCCGTGCGGCAGACGTACAGATCCTCGAGCCCGTCGCCGTTCCAATCGCCGACGCACGCGCCCGACATGGCGAGCCACGTGTCCCCCGCCAGGCGGTCGCGGGTGGTGGCGAGTTCCAGCTCGCCCAGCGCCAGCCGCGCGCGGATGCGACCGTCGAAGAGCCGTGGCGCGACGTCCTCGAAGCGCGAACCGCTCCCGCCACGCACGGCCTCGACGCGCAGGGGAGCGAAGGAAAGCTCGTCGAAGGGCCTCGACGCGTCGCACTCCACCTCGAAGGCGAGGTTGAGCTGCAGCAACTGCTCGTCGGGCCCCGCGGGATCCCAGCTCGCCCGCAGCCAGCCACCCGCGCGGCGACGGCCCGCCGACTCGGCGACCGAGTCGATCTCGAGCTCGACGCGCGGCCCGGATCCGCGCGCTCCATCGCGCACGGCCTCGAACCAGCGCGTCACGGCGAATTCCTCGCCCGCGCCACGGCGGACGAGGACGCGCGGCGGCTCGGCGCGCAGCGCCACTTCCGGCGCGAGCTGCGCGCGCGCGCCGGCCGCGAAGAGCCCGTCCTCGGCCCGCCCGGAGCGGCTGTCCAGTTTTTTGGACAAATCGGCCGCCAGCAGGACCTCGAGCCGCTCGGCCCAGGCTTCCAGCGGCCAGCCGTCCGCCGCCGGTTCGAGGCGCGCCTGCCACGAGGCGAAGGTCGCGTCGCGACGGCGCGTGCGGCCTGCCAAGCGCGCGCGCGGGAGCGGTGCCGCGTCCGTGGCGGCGGCCGCGGGGTCGGGCGCGGTGGCCTGCCGCGCCGCGGCGCCCCCGGCCCCCTCGCGGGAGTCGGAGCAGGCCGACTGCGCGGCCGCCAGCGAGAGCAGCAGGCTCGCGCGGGCTACTTCGCGTAGGAGTCCCACAGGAGGCAGTTGAAGGCCCCGCGCCAGGCGGGTTCGTCGATGGACATGGCGGCGCGCTTCAGGCGCGGCGCGATGGAGGACGCCGGACCGAGGCGCACGAGCAGCTCGGCCGCGAGGAAGCGCTCGGCGGGATGGGCCCGAGCCTCGTCGAGCACGCCCTGCAAGGCCGCGCGCGCCGGATCGTCGCGACCGAAGGACATCGCCCACGCGATGTCAACTCGCCGCGCCACGTCGCGCTCGTCGGCGCGCAGTTCGCGCAGGCGATCGAGCCCGGCGCGGCCCATGCCGCCGAGCAGGTCGCAGTAGAAGCGATGCGCGCTGCGCCCCTGCACCAGCTCCGAGTCCCCGCGCGCGGCCTCGGCCAGCGCGCGCGCGGCGCGCTCGTCGGGGACCAGCGCCAACGCACGATCGATCTCGCGGCGCGCCGCGCCCGCCTCGGGCGGCCTCAGCTCGAACAGCCGATCGAGCACGCGCGCGCGGAGCTCCGCGTCGCGCTCGAACAGCGGACGGAGCGAGCGCAGCGCGAGGTTGCGGTCGTCCGTGGTGCCGGCGAGCATGGCGACGCCCCTGTCGACCGCTTGCCGGTCGCCAAGCGCGGCCAGGGCCTCGAGGGCCGCCGCCCTGGGCTCAGCGGCGGGATCGTCCAACGCGTCGCGCAGGAACTCCAACGAGCCCTGCACGACGCCATCGGCGAGCTGCTTGACGCACAAGAGCCTGATGGATTCGTCTGCGTCGTCGCGCGCCTCGAGCAGCAGCTCGCGCAGGCCGGCTTCGGCGCAGGCGGTCGCGGCGTTCTGGCGCTGCACGACGGACTCCTCGACCAGCAGCGCGAGAAGGTCCTTGCGCGCGAGTTCGTCGCCCGCCGCCGCCAGCGAGGCCAGGAGGTGCACGGCCACCGCGCCGGAAGCCGACGGCAGGCTCGCGCGCAACTGCGCCAGCAACTCCTCGTCTCCGCGCGCCGACAAGCCCGCGCACAAGCGCTCGTCGCCGAAGCCGCCACGCACCTCGGCCAAGGCCAGCAAGGCGGTGCGGCGGGGATCGGATCGTCCAAGCGCCGCGCGCGCGTGCTGGCGCAGGTCGTCGGATGCCCCGGGCAACAAGGCGTGGATGGCGTCCCAATCGGCGGGATCGGGATGGTTGCGAAGCACGGCCAGCGCGGCGATGCGCACCGAATCGGCGGGGTGTCCAAGGGCGCGCGTCGCGGCCACGCGACCGGCGTCGTCCGTGCGCGACCCCAGCACCTCCAGCGCCGCCACGACGCGCGTGGCGTGGGCCGGCTCGGGCAGGTTCTCCGCCACGAGCTTCTCCAGCGCCGCGACGCAATCGGGACCGCCGCGCATCAGCTCGCCGCGCGCCCAACGCAGGGTGTCCCGCGAGCCGTCGAGCAGGCGCTTGGCCAAGGCCGGCGCCAGATCGGACGTGTCGCCGAGGAAGGGCGGACAGCCGCGCCGCGCCCCCCACGCGGCCAGGCGCGCGCCCGCGGCCGGATCTATTGCGCCTTCGCCGGTCGCGCGCGCCACCGCGCGCGACGGCGCCGGAGGCGGCGTGGACTGCTCCGCGCCGCCGCAGCTCGAGGAGCAGGCGCAGGCCAGCGCGAGCGCGGCGACTGGCGAGGCGCGGAGCCGGGACGCCGCGCTCGCTGGCGCGGCGTGCGGCGCCCCGCGCGTCGAGCTGGCGCGCCGCGCGGAGCTCACGACCCTGGCGCCTCCCCGAGCGTGCCCTGCGCCGCCTCGAGCCGCGTGCGCGACTTCGCCAAGTTCGAGCGCGCCAGCACCTCCACGGACATGGCGCGCACGAGTTCCTGCTGGAACTGCAGCACCTGGAACACGGTCGACTGGTCGTTCTCTAGGCGCGCGCGCTCGGCCTCGAGCTGTTCGCGCGCGAGCTCGAGGCTCTTCTGCGCGGCGCGCACCGCCTCGATCTGGTACTGCGCCTGCCGGACGGCGTCGCGCACGTCGGCGAGCACCGAAGTCTCGAGCTGGTCGTAGCGCAGCTTCTCGGCGCGCAGGTCGGCCCAGGTCGCGGCCAGCTGGTTCTTGGCCGTGGTGTTGCCGATGGGCGTGGAGAAGGCCAGCCCGGCGCGCAGGGTCGGGTACTCGAAGGAGGCCGCGTTCGACAGCGCCTCGCCTTCGTTGGGATCGTAGCCCTGGCTGGCGGCGGACAGGTCGAAGTCGAGCTGGGGCAGGCTGTCGGAACGCGCGACGTCGCGGCGCAGCTCGGCCAGCTGCACGGACAAGCGCTGCTGGCGCAGTTCGGCCCGGCGATCGATGGCGACCTCCAGCGCGGCTTCCCAAGGCGGCACCATCAAGCCCGTCGCCAGGAGGGGCAGCGAAGTCGTGGGCTTGAGTTCGCGCGACCAGGCTTCGCGATCGGAGCCGGGGAAGAGGAGCTGCTTGAGGGCGTCGGAGGCGGCGCGCAGGCGGTTCTCCGCCGCCAACCGCTCCTGCTCGCGCTGCGCCAGCTCCGTCTCGGCCTGCAGCACGTCCGTGCGCACGCCGAGGCCGGCGTCGAGGCGCTTCTGGCTCTGCTCGACCTGCCTGCGCGCGAGGTCCACGCCGGAGACGGCGACGCCGAGTTCCGCCTCGGAGGCGACCAGGTCCCAATAGGCGTTGGTGACGTCCAACAGGAGCTTCTGCCGCGCCTGGCGCTCGCGCTCGCGCTGTCGCATCCAGTCCTGCTCGCCTTGGCGCACCGAGGCGGTGGCGTAGTCGCGCCACGCGCCGCGCAGCAGGGGTTGGGTGTAGGCCAGCGTGAGCAGGTCGGTGCTGGCGCGCGGGTCGACGGCGAAGCTGCTGTCGGATTCGACCAGCGAGGACTCGAAGCTCGCGCGGAAGTTGCCTCCGGTCTCCAGCGGCCGCGTGAAGCCCGTGGTCAGCTGCTGCACGTTGCGGTTGGAGGCGCTGAAGAAGTCGCTCGGTTCGATCTGCTGGTCCGTGTAGGACAAGCCGGCGTCGTACACCCAGTCGAACGCGCCGCCGGTGGCGCGGTAGCGCATGAGCGCAGCCTCGGTCGCGAGCTCCTCGATCTGCAGCCCGAGGTTGCGCTCGAGCGCGAGGGCGCGCGCGCCGTCGAGGCTCAATTCGGAGGGGGCCGAACCGGCCTGCGGCGGGGCGCAGGCGAGCAAGGCGAGCAGGATGGGTTCCATCGGAGGGAGGAGGATAGCAACGGGCCTTCAGGCCCCGCCATCGGGACGCTCGAGGAGCTCGGCCAGGGTCTCCTCCAGCTCCGGCAGGCGCCCAACGCAGGCCAGCACGACGCGACGCGCGTCGTCGTCCAAGCCCGGCAGGCGCTCGAGGCGCACCTCGAGCCGATCCGGCGGGAGCGCGTCCAGGACCTTGGTCGCCCACTCGATGGCGCACACCGCCTGACCGAAGAGCTCCGCGCCGCCGTCGGCGAGGAAGGCGCGCTCGCGTCCTTCCATCCACGCGTCGAAGTGCAGCAGGGGGATGCGCCCCGCGTGGCTCGCCATCAGCGCGTAGGTCGGACTGCTCACGTGGCCCTCGACGCCGAGTCCGCGGGCCAGCCCGCGCACGAAGGCGGTCTTGCCCGCCCCGAGCTCGCCGTCGAGCGCCACGACGACCGGCGAACGCAGGCGCAGGCCGAGCTGGCGCGCGAGTTCCTCGGTCTCCTCCTCGCTGCGCGTGGCGAACTCAGCTCGGAGCGCCATGGATCCATCCCCCCGCGCCGGCGGGGAACTCGAGCGAGCCGTCGTGGCGCGCCAACGCCACGCCCGCGCCCGCGACCACCATGCCGATCCGCGCGAGACCGAGCTTCTTCGCCGAGCCGGACGCGACGAGGCGCGCCGCCCCGGCGCGCGACAGGCAGCCGAGCAGTTCATGGTCCTCGCCGTCGCGCAGGGCGTGCTCGAGCGGCGGCATGCCGTCGAGGAGCGACAGGCGGCGCGCGTCCCGATGCACCGGCACGCGCGCCAGCTCGACGACGAGCCGCGCGCCGGACGCGCGCGCGATGCGGAGGGCGTCGAGGAGCAATCCGTCGCTGACGTCCATCAGGACGCGCGCGCCATGTTCGACGAAGGCGCGCGCCGCGTCGAAGCGCGGACGCGGACGCATGTGCCGGCCGAGGATGCTGCCGCCGAGCGGCCCCGACACCCACAGCTCGTCGCCCACCCTCGCCAGGTCGCGCCCCACGCTGCGCGCGCCGACCCACGAGCCGAGGGCGGTGGCCGCGAAGGACAACGGTCCGTCGGTCGCGGCGAGGTCGCCGCCGACTAGTTCGGCCCCCTGCAGGCTGGCCGCCGCGGATGCGGCCTCGATGGCGCGGCGCAGCTCAGCGGTGGAGCGCGAACGCGGAGCCTGGACGCACAGCAGCACCGAGTGCGGCTCGGCGCAGGTCGCGGCGAGGTCGCTGAGCGCGCGCAGCACGCACTTGCGCGCCAACGCCGCGGCCGCGACGCCTTCCTCGGCATGCTGGCCCTCGATGGCCTGGTCGGCGCAGGCCACGAGGCGCCCCGCGGG